>JQCU01000255.1:0-180928 GCA_000761495.1 Acinetobacter idrijaensis | reverse complement strand
TAAAATAGGGTTATGTCCTTTTTATTTCAATCACTTAAAAAGTTGAGATTGGGGTGCAAAATATAAGTTTATATGTCGATAAAAACAGAATCAGCCCTTATGCCATGTCGGTCTATGTTGCCTTAAAAGAAAAGGGTTTAGATTTTCAGGAAATAGTGGTCGATTTAGATCAGCAGCAACAGAAATCTGCGGCTTATCAAGCCATTTGTCCAAGTGCTAAAGTTCCGTATTTAATAGTAGATAACTTTAGCCTGTTTGAATCATGGGCGATCACTGAATACTTGGAAGATGCCTTTCCGGCTCCAAGTTATCCGGCCTTATATCCTAAGGAAGTTCAGGCCAGAGCCAAATGTCGCGCCATACAAGCTTTGGTCAAAACCGATTTTATGCAAATCCGCCAGCAGATGCCTTCCGATTCGGTATTTCACCCAGCAAAAATATCTACACCTCTTACAGCTCCGATCACTGAAGAAATTCAGCGCTTGGTGAATGTGGCAGAATATATGCTGGAGGACATATGGTTGACTGAACACTGGTCCATTGCAGACTTTGATCTGGCCTTTATGTTGCATCGTTTGCTGAGCCATCAGGTGAAACTTCCTGTGAAAATAATAGAATATGTCGAGCGTAATTTTAAGTGTGCTTCGGTACAAGCCTGGCTTGCAGAACATGAAAAAGCTAAAACTTTAATCTAATGCCGACTGATAAAACAGTTCATAAAAAAACCTACTTAAATAGATAAAATTCAAGCGTAATATGAATCAGAATAAAACTTGAAAGATACAGAGGATATAATCCTCATTGAATAAGAAGGAAGGAGTGGCCGGTGGGGAATTCACATCATCATGAACATAGTCATGTCACTGTGACTGCAAAAAATGCCAAAAAATTATCAATAGCGTTGGCATTAACCACGACTTTTTTAATTGTGGAAGTGATTGCCGGTTTTCTGACTCAAAGTTTGGCCCTACTTTCTGATGCTGCGCATATGTTTACCGATGCTGCTGCACTGGCTATCGCATTAGTGGCCATTAAAATTGGGCAAAAACCGGCAGACAATAAACGGACATTTGGTTATCAGCGCTTTGAGATTTTGGCTGCTCTGTTTAACGCCTTAATGCTGTTTGTGGTTGCGATTTATATTTTGTTTGAAGCTTATCAGCGTTTGAGTTATCCGCCAGAAATCCAGAGCTTGGGCATGATGATCGTGGCCACCTTGGGGCTGTTCATTAACCTGATTTCCATGAAAATTCTGGTGTCTAGCAGTCAAGAAAGTCTCAATGTCAAAGGCGCTTATCTGGAAGTGCTCAGTGATGCACTGGGATCAGTCGGGGTCATCATTGGGGCGCTGGTAATTTATTTGACTGGCTGGATGTGGGTGGATACGCTGATTGCGGTATTGATCGGATTTTGGGTGTTGCCAAGAACCTGGATTTTGCTGAAACAGAGCATCAATATTCTGCTTGAAGGTGTGCCGGATGAAATTGATATTGAAAAATTACGCCACGATCTTTTGGTGCTCGAAGGGGTTCAGGACATTCATCAGCTCAAGGTTTGGGCAATTACCTCCAAAAAAGTCATGCTGACTGTGCATCTGGTTGCGCCGAATGTGGATTATCAGAAACTGCGTCATCAGGCCTTTGAGATGCTCCACCATGAGCATCATATTACCGAGATGACCTTGCAGATCGAAGCGGAAGACTGCCCACTAGAACATCGGGGACAATCCTCACATCCGCATTCACATGCCGAAAGCCATCCACATTGAAATTGAATAGTCTCAACCGCAGAAATATTTTTTATTTTTTTAAAAGTGAGCGAATCACATCCAGATAACTTGGCGGAGCATCGACATACTGACGCTCCCTTAACATCTGATGCATTTTCGCCAGCTTTTGATGCGGCACAGAGGCCATCAAATGATGTTCAATATGATAGTTCACATGAATTGGGGCTACAAAAGCACGTGCCAGCCAGTCTGCACGGGTGGTGCGGGTATTGCTAAGGGCGGAATGACTGGTTTCTAGGCCCGCATGCTCAGCCATGGCGCGGATGCGGATGAACAAGGGGAATGGAGTGATATAGGCAAGAGGCCATAATAAATATAGTTTAGGATGTCCGCTGGCCCACAGTGCAGAAAAAATTGCTGCATTTGAGATGAGCATACCGGAACTATTTTTCAGCAAGTTTTTCGCTAACTCTAGATTGCTGCGATCACCACGCGGAATTGGCTTGGGGTCGTTGGAAACACTCCATTCCAGTAATTCAAGATCCATTAATACTCGACCTGCAAGGAACTTAAGTCCAGATTGCCCATTCAGATCACGAAAGAATTTCCTGAATAGTGAGCTTTGAGTAATGGGGAAATTTTTTACCAACCCCAAGTCAGGATCATCTGGCTGCGAGGTTTTAGCATGATGTTTCAGATGATAGGGACGATACTTGCCGACATCATTCCAGATCGGGCGTGCACAGAGCCAGTCAGTCAAATGAGTGTTCAACCATTTGGTTTTAAAAAGACTATGGTGCGAGGCATCATGCATCAAAATAGCCATGGCAAGCTGGCGTCCAGCAAGAATGGCCAATGCCAGCGCGCACATCAGGACTTTCCCCCACGTAGGTAAATATTCCCAGCTATAGGCGACCGTGCCAAAGGTCATGACAATTACAGTCCAGGTTGAACCTACTGCCCAGACACCGTGCAAGTTTGAGGTCGTGGTGAGTTCTTTAATTTCATCACGACTAAAAAGTTCTGTGACACTGACCTTGCTGTTCATTCTTCTGCCTATATTTAGTTCTTATTGCTTTATTCAATATATTTGGATGAAATATTACAGTCAATTTATTTTTGTGTATAAAAAAGAAATAAATTAGACCCCTTGGTCTTTAAAATAGTGTTGCCATAAAAGTTGACCCTGTTTTTCTATTTTGCGGACCGCGAGCTCAAATTGTTGTCGGGCATCTGTGTCTATCCATTCTGCAGGAAGCAAAGGATCAGCACGTAAACTAAACAGGGCAGACTTACCTAGATAAAAGGCACTTTTTGCAGCATCTGCTAAAGTCAGATTTTGGTAATTTTCAAACCAGGCGTTGATATCATGCTGTACTACATGATAGGTCTGATGTAGCTCTTCGATATCCCATAAATCACGAACTTCGGTTTCACTTTCCAGTTGACTGACTTGGAAAAAACGTGCGTCAGGATCTAATCCAAACTGGATTACAGCTGTTTTTAATGGACTTAGGTTTAGCGTTAAATTATCGGGACGAATAAAAACATTTTGCTCTAGTTCCTGAAAACCATAATAACGCAGCGCTTTTTCTCTTTTAGATAAGGCAGTACGGTCTACACGTCCCAAAGTGCCGGTATAGACCAATACATATTTTCCGTTCCATGTGGTCGCCGTTTGCATATCAGGGTGTTTGTTTAAGCTGATAAAAGAAGTATCGAATTTTTTCTCTAGCAATTGATATACGCCGCGCTCTACAGCTTGAATGACATTTTCCTGATTTAATCGGGCTACAGCGACACGGATACCATTGTCAGATATACCCAATAATTCAGCAGCAGTTAATATCCGCTTAATAGACAGGGTGGAGTTTTTAGAAGCGTAGAGAAGGTCTAAAACAAGATGACGTGCATTCAGTTTATAAGTCATGAAACGATATCGTAATTAAAAGAATTGAAAGTTTTGAAGTTTATTTACAATAGCACTTTGTCATGAATAACCCAAAAAAATGTCAGGGTGAAAGAGAATGAATAAGTGATTTGAGATATGCATTTTATTAATAAATTTTTTTCAAACACAATAAAAAACCCTTATCTTTCGATAAGGGTTTTTCGTATTCTGGAGCGGGAAAGGAGACTCGAACTCCCGACCCCAACCTTGGCAAGGTTATGCTCTACCAACTGAGCTATTCCCGCAATGAGGTGAATTATAGAGAATTCCACAGCAGTGTCAACTCTCTATAAATCTGTTTGATTAATTAATCAGCACGGCGCCAAACCGTACCTTGACGGGTATCCTCAAGAACAACACCTTGATCAAGTAAAGATTGACGAATCTCATCCGCACGTGCGAATTCTTTGGCTTTCTTGGCATCCTGACGCTGTTGAATTAAATCTTCAATTTGTTCAGGTGACAACCCTAGAGCTTCCTGACCAATGTCAGACTTGAGGAACTCTTCTACATCCTGCTGTACCAGACCGAGAATATTGGTCAGGTGACGTAAAGTTGCATAATAAATCGCTGCCTGTTCCGCATTTTCTTCTTTCACGGCACGATTCAGTTCTTTATTGATTTCGAACAATACCGCAATCGCTTCAGGCGTATTGAAATCATCACACATAGCGGTATTAAAACGTTCAACAAAAGCCTCATCCAGAGTTTCAATCAGATGATCACCATAAACCGCCTGATAGGTTTTAAACGAGTGATAGAAACGAGATAAGGTATTTTTTGCTTCTTTTAAAGCAACATCCGAGTAATTCACCGGGCTACGATAATGGGAAGAAACAATGAAATAACGCACCACTTCCGGATGGAATTTTTCAATCACGTCGCGAATAGTGAAGAAATTGCCTAAAGACTTCGACATTTTCTCGCCATCGACATTAATAAATCCGGCATGCATCCAGTAATTGACATACTGTTCGCCAGTAGATGCTTCCGATTGTGCAATTTCATTTTCATGGTGCGGGAAGGTCAGATCAGCACCGCCGCCATGAATATCGAAATGATTGCCTAGGCAGCAGGTCGACATTGCGGAACATTCAATATGCCAGCCTGGACGGCCATTGCCCCAAGGTGATGCCCATGACGGTTCATTTTCTTTGGCATGTTTCCAGAGGACAAAGTCAAACGGGTGTTTCTTTTCGACTTCAACATCGACACGTTCAGACGCGCCGGCTTGCATATCTTCTAGTTTACGGCCAGACAGTCTTCCGTATTTGGCGAATTTTTCGACATCAAAATAGACAGCCCCATTATTGGATGGATAAGCCGTACCTTTGTCGATCAGATTGCCGATCATTGCTTGCATCTGATCGATGTAATCTGTCGCTTTAGGTGCAGCATCAGGCGCGAGACAGCCCAGTTTGGAAAAGTCTTCATTCATCGCATCAATAAAGCGACCTGTTAATTCTGAGATACTTTCGCCATTTTCATTGGCACGTTTAATAATTTTGTCGTCAATGTCCGTGATATTACGCACATATTTGACATTCCAGCCTTGGCTACGCAGGAAACGAATAATATAGTCAAATGCAACCACTGTACGTGCATGTCCAATATGACAGTAGTCATAAACCGTCATACCACAGACATACAGATCAATCTGACCTTCAACACGAGGTACGAATTCTACTTTTTTGCGTTGCTCTGAGTTATATAGAACAAATGGTTGCATAGCTGTTCAAAAGACTTCAAATAAAAGGATGAATCATCTTAACCTAAGCATAATTATTCATAAAGATAAAAGCGTAAAAAGCCTCAGTTATTTGGGGGAGTTAGACGACGAGAGTGATTTAGAAAGAAGAGGTTCAGGAAGAGAAATAGCGAATATTGAGCTTACATTTTCAGAGGCAGTGTTTGCCAGTCTGATGGAATTATATTTGAATGAGTCTGGTCTGATTTGACCCAAACTTATTTTGGATAGCGTAAGCGTGTTTCTATAAAAATAAAAACAAGCGCATATAACCGCTTTAAAAATGGAGTGAATGTAGAGGCGGAGATACCAGATTGCGCAAGTTGAATACAATCTGAATATATTAAAAATCCGTCGAATCTTCTACATTTAGAAAGCTTACAATTGCATAGCTATGTTAAAATTGCGAAAATTATGCCCATCAAACCAGAGTTTTTCTCTGTCCTTAGCGTAGGTAAACAGGCTTTGAATCCACAAAAAACAGCGAATCAACTAGATTTCCAGAAAGTCGCACTTGAAACACTGCGCATCGAAGAAAATGCACTACAGATTTTAGCAACACAGATTGATGACCGTTTTAGCCGGGCATGTGAAATTATTCTACAGTGTACTGGCCGTCTGGTGATCACCGGAATGGGCAAGTCAGGTCATATTGGCCGTAAAATGGCGGCGACCTTTGCTTCAACTGGAACGCCATCATTCTTTATGCATCCAGGTGAAGCCGGTCATGGTGACTTAGGGATGCTGGTGGCTGGTGATGTACTGATTGCGATTTCAAACTCGGGCAAGAGTGATGAAATCATGATGTTGATGCCACTCATCAAACATCTGGAAATTCCGCTGATTACAATCAGTGGTGATGATCGTGGTCCAATGCCACAAAATGCTGATGTGGCTTTGACGCTGGGTAATATTCAGGAGGCTTGTCCACTGGGTTTAGCGCCGACATCGTCAACGACGGCAACATTGGCTTTGGGTGATGCTTTAGCGGTGGCTTTACTGGATGCTCGCGGCTTTACCTCGGATGATTTTGCACGCTCACATCCTGCAGGTGCGCTGGGTAAGCGTCTGTTATTGCATGTGAAGCATCTGATGCGTACTGGAGCCGATTTGCCGAAAGTCTCGCCTGATACCGCCATGAATAAAGTATTGTACGAAATTTCCAACAAGCGCTTGGGCTTAACCACAGTCGTCGATGAAAATGATGTGTTGCTGGGGATTTTTACCGATGGTGACTTGCGTCGCTTGATTGATAAGCAGCAAGGTTTTGATGTCAATCTGGCTATTCAGGACGTGATGACCAAAAATCCGTTGACCATTTCTCAGGAAGCACGTGCAGTGGTCGCACTGGAACGTATGAATGAACATAAAATTAATCAATTTGTAGTTGTTGATGATGCCAATAAAGTCATTGGCGTGATTAGTATGCATGACCTGATTCAGGCTGGGGTAAATTAATAAATGGCATCTTATGTATTATTAGAGCAGGCACGTCATATTGCAGCACTGGTGCTTGATGTAGATGGTATTTTAAGTGATGGCTTTGTAACGCTGACTAATACTGGCGATGAGATCAAATCCTTTGATATTCGTGACGGTCTGGGCATGAAACTGGTTCAGCAAGCAGGGATCAAGGTAATTATTATCACCGGACGTAAAAGCAATATCGTAGAAAAGCGTATGTCGGATCTGGGTGTTGATCTGGTCTATCAGGGCCGTGAAGACAAAGGTACAGCACTTCGTGAAGCCTGCGCACAGCTCAACATTGATCCTGAAGATTGCCTGTACATGGGCGATGACTGGCCTGATCTGTCTGCTTTTGCCATTGCCGGCATGAAAGTGACCGTGCCTAATGGTCATGTTGAAGTTCGCCGCCGTGCCGATCTGGTGACTCAGGCCCAAGGTGGACGTGGTGCGGTGCGTGAAATCTGCGATATGCTGTTAATGTCCAAAGGCATGTACCAAGAGTTACTTGAAAAATATACTCGTGCGCCTTATTAATAAGTCATATCTTTTGGATTAAGTACACCGCTTATGGATACTAAAGTTTTATATATTACGGCTGTGATTATTGCCGCAATAAGTGGTGGTTATTACTATTACAGCGGCAAGGGCAACAAGCTGCAGGCAGATTCTGCGCGCAGCATGACCTATTCCGCTCAAAATATTAACTTAACCCAGACGGATGAAACAGGCCAGGTGTCGGTTCGTGCCCAAGTGGACCGACTTGAGCAGAACCTGCAGCTAGAAACTTCAAAGCTAGAAAATCTGCGAGCATCGACTTATGACAATGGCAAAGTCGATGCAACTTTCTTTGCCAAAATGGCGCATGGTTATGATGACAATACAAAAGTTGTACTCTCTCAAGAAGTGTTCGCCACCAAAATCATGCAAAATGGGAAAATGCAGTTTCGTACTGAAGAACTGACCGCTTTTCCGAAAACACGTGAAATTGAAACAGACAAGACAGTGATTGTGGAATCTCCACAGGCTGAATTTGTCAGCCAGGGTCTTAAAGCCAATCTTAATGATGGTCAATACGAATTCTTTAATATTCGAGGAAAGTATGAACCAAACTCCTAAAGCCAAAATGATGCACACTTTCCTGAAGCGTATGACGCTGGCGACTGTGGTTGGACTCGGTTCAATCGCTGCTTTTGCACTGCCATCTGACCGTAACCAGCCAATCACCTTGCTGGCTGACCGGGCGACTTTCAATGAGCGGACGGGTGTGACGACGTATTCGGGCAACGTTATCATTGAACAGGGCACCATGAAGCTGCAAGCCAATTCGATTGTGGCCAATCTGAACAATAAGCGTCAGATCAGCCTGATTACGGCTACTGGCAGCCCGGCACAGTTCCAGCAAAAAGTGGATCCGGCCAAAGGTCTTGCCAAAGGTCAGGCGCAGAAAATTGTCTACAATGCTGAAACCGGGATTATTACCTTGTCAGGCAATGCCTTCCTGCAACAGGACGGTGCCAGTATTCGTGGTGCGACTTTAAAATACAGCATGAACAAAGGCGATATCGAAGCCACCGGAACACCAAACAAAACCGGTTCATCGTCTGGTCGTGTACAAATCGTGATTCCACCCTCTAGTTCAACATCCTTCCCGGGAGCGCGTGATTAATGGAGCAATCGCAGCAGGTTCAAACCTTAACCATTAAACATCTGGCGAAAAACTATAATAAACGCTGGGTAGTGAAAGATGTATCGTTCAGCATGGAAAGTGGCCAGATTGTTGGGTTACTGGGACCAAATGGTGCCGGTAAAACCACCAGTTTTTATATGGTGGTTGGTCTGGTGCGGATGGATAAGGGAGAAATCTATCTCGATGATCTGGATCTTTCCGACCTCGCAATGCATGAACGGGCACGTAAGGGGATTGGTTATTTGCCGCAGGAAGCTTCAATTTTCCGAAAACTGACGATTTCAGAAAATATTATGGCAATTCTGGAAACCCGTAAAGATATGACCAAGGCACAACGTCAGCAACGTCTGGCGGAGTTACTGGCAGACTTTAAAATCACTCATATCAAAGATTCTTTGGGCATGAGTGTATCGGGAGGTGAGCGACGTCGTGCCGAGATTGCGCGTGCACTTGCGGCTGACCCAAAATTTATGCTACTCGATGAGCCTTTTGCCGGTGTCGATCCGATTTCGGTTGGAGATATTAAGGATATTATTACGAACTTGAAAGATCGCGGAATTGGGGTGCTGATTACCGATCATAACGTGCGTGAAACGCTGGCGATTTGTGAGCATGCTTATATTGTCAGTGAAGGCGCATTGCTTGCTGAAGGCACACCAGAAGAAATTCTGGCGAATGAGACCGTGAGAAAAGTTTATCTGGGTGATGATTTCACTGTTTAAATAATCCTGCTTTATATAAAAACCCTGCATCAGACGCCAGTTATCGGATGCAGGGTTTTTTTTGATCAAATCAAAGTGAAAAAGATTTCTTTTAAAGGGATTTGATATATGGTTAGGCTAAAACAAGAAACATTACATAATTATACGATTTAGGGCAGAACACTTTAAAAAAAAATCAGGGGAAAACAGATCAAAAAAGAAGGGGATTGATACTTCTTCTTTTGCCTTTATCTGTGTCTTTGGCGCATGCAGAAAGTTCATCTCATTATTTTACCAATCTCAAGAATGGCTTGGATCAGCTGATTGTACCCAAGCCGACACGGTCAGCGCATACCATTGATATTACCTCGCTCGGTCATTATTCATTAGATACATCAAAAGTAGCTGAGCTGCCGCAAATTACCCGGCCACAGTCAGGACAGCCAGCTTTAAGTTCTACGATCACAGCTGGCATTCCACAGAAAATGAATCTGATGGAAGCCGTACATCGGGCGGTGCAGCGCCGTCCTGAAATCACCCAGAGTATTTCGACATTATCTGCGCAGGCCGCGAATATTGATGTGGCGAGATCGGGTTATTATCCGCAGTTATCCGGGGGTATCGGGACAGGTGACCTCACTTCCGGTGAACGTGGACGACAAATGGTTTCTTTGAATGCCACCCAGATGCTGTATGACTTTGGCAAAATTAAAACCAATGTCAATGTGGAAGAAGCCCGCTTGGCAGAACAACAGGCCAGGGTGCTGGTCAGTCTGGACCAGGTCGCATTTGAAGTGGCTGATGCAATAGTGAATATTAAGCGCTATCAGGAGATTACCAAGATTGCCCAGCAGCAGATTCAGGGCATTGCACGGATTGCAGAAATTGCCAATTTGCGTGCCCGCGCCGGGATCAGCAGTCAGGCCGATCCAATTCAGGCGCAGTCCAATCTGGAAGCAGCGCAATCGAATCTGATTGTACAGCAGACCCAGCTCAGACAATATCAACAACGCTTGCGTACCTTGCTGGGATTTGATGTATCCGCCGTTGAATGGGATATTCCTGAGCGTATTGTGGCACAGGCCGATCTTTATCAGGATCCGGAATTTACCCAGATTCCGAACATGATTCTGGCCCATGCCGGGGTCAATGTTGCCCGTTTGCAAAAAGATCAGGCGCGATTAAGTCCTTATCCGACTATTAGGGCGTGTCCTCATTTGAAGAATTGGTTTTAAATACTTAAAATCCTCCTTTGAGTTATTTTTATTTCTATATTTTCAATGGCACGTACTCTTCTTACCGATGATATCTGGCAGCAAATTCAAGATACTATGCGATTACATGGTTGCTACCGTTCAAAGAATAGTAGAAATATCATGGAAGCGATCTTATGGAAACTGCGTACAGGCGCCACATGGCGTGATATTCCTCAAGAATTTTGTCCTTGGCAAACTGCTTATAATCGTTTTAATCGTTGGGCAAGCAAGGGATTGTGGAATAAATTTTTTTTAGATTACGAGGCGTCTTGGATCAAGAATGGGTATTCATTGACGGAAGCTACATACGCGTGCATCAACATGCAAGTGGAGCTCGGAATGGTTTCGAAAGAGCAATTGGACAATCACGTGGTGGACGAACAACAAAAATACATCTTGCAACCGACGCGAATGGATTACCGATTGATTTTAAAATCACTGGGTGTGGCGTCCACGACAGTCAAGTTGCAAAACAACTGATTGATACTGTAGGCGAGGCAACTTATCTCATTGCTGATAAGGGGTATGATGCTGAGCACATTAGAATATATGCCCAGAACAAGGATATGATTCCCATCATTCCAATGAGATCAAATAGTAAAAGATCGAATAAGGAGTTTGATAAATATCTATATAAATTAAGACATTTAGTTGAAAATGTGTTTGCGAGATTGAAGCATTTCCGAGCGATTGCAACCCGATTTGATAAGCTTGCACGAAATTACCAGTCTATGATTTACATTGCTTGCATATTTATTTGGTGTAAAGCCAAATGAGGACACGCCCTAGTGTTAAAGGCAGTCTAAGTCAGGCGATGAATGGACGGAATCCAAATAATAATGAAGATGATGGCGTTTATAATTCAGTCATGATTGAAGCCAGCAGTAATTTGTATCAGGGTGGTGCAACACGTTCACAGACTCGTGCCGCCAGTTATGCCGAAGAAGCTGCACGTGCACAGGTCAATACGGTCTATCTGGATGTGCTGGATCAGGTACGCTTGATCCGAGAACAGATTGAAAATAAACAAAAGCAAATGGGGGTTTTATCCCAGCGCCGCGCAACCACGATACACACCAAAGAGCTGTATCAAGAACAATATAAATTGGGTACCCGAACCGTGGTGGATTTGCTGAATGCAGAGCAAGCCATTCATAGTGCCGCGCAGGAAATTGAATCGGCACGCTATGATATTTATTCGGCGATCGTACAGTACATTCAGGTCACGGGCCGTACACGGGATATTTACGCGCTTAACAGCATTTCTATTCAGGGGTTTGAAGTTCAGCCATGAGTACTACAATAATAAATTATTAACCTTGGCTTCAGGCAGTTTTAAATATTGCCGGCATTACCGGATCGAGCCTTCTGAGGAGCGGATACGCCTGCAACTGGACTGGAACCAGCATCATGACATCGATGACATGCTCAAGATAGTCAGTCGTCAGATGGGTTTAAATGTCCGTAAAAATAAATTTGAGCGCAGCCTGCTGAATCCATGGTGTTTACCTTTACTGGTTGAATTCGATAGTGGTGATGTGGGGGTGATTGAACGCATCGACACACAGGGCAATGTCAGCATCCAGCTCAGTGGTGATGAAGGTTTATCTCAAAGTTTCACTATTGAACAGTTAGAGGTTGGCATAAAGCATCTTTATGTGCTGCGTCCTGAATCTTCAGTTCCAGATGCGCGGGTGGATGAATATATCAAACCCTTTGAGAAAAACTGGTTCTGGTCGATTGTCCTGAATGACTGGAAGCGCTATATCGATGTGATGTTTGCGTCTTTAATTGCCAATATTCTGGCACTGGCCACGATAGTTTTCTCGATGAATGTCTATGACCGTGTCATTCCATCGCAATCTATTCCGACGTTATGGGTGTTGGCCGGTGGCGTGCTGATCGCTGCGATTTTTGAATTTGTATTACGTGTCTCGCGGATCTATCTGTCAGACATTATTGGTAAACGTGCGGATTTAAAAATTTCTGACCGGGTTTTTGGTCATTCATTACGGATTAAAAACAGCGAACGTTCCAAATCAACAGGAACCTTTATTTCACAAATTCGTGAGCTGGAAGGCGTCCGCGAACTGGTGACTTCAACCACAGTCACAGCAATTGCCGATCTGCCATTCTTCTTCCTGTTCTTAGGGATCTTCTGGGTGATCGGTGGCAATCTGTTCTGGGTCATGCTACTCGTTGTACCCTTAATGATTCTTCCGGGAATTCTGGCGCAGAAAAAATTGGCACAGCTGGCTCAGTTGGGCATGCGCGAATCTGCCATCCGCAATGCCTTGCTGGTAGAAGCTGTACAAGGAATTGAAGACATCAAGCTGTTAAGAGCTGAAACGCGTTTCCAGAACCAGTGGAATCATATGAATGAAGTGTCAGCCGATGTCAGCATGCAGCAACGTAAAATTGTCGGCTTGATGACCGCCTGGACCCAAAAAATTCAGGGACTGACCTTTGCAATTGTAGTCTTGGTCGGGGCTTTTGCGGTGATGGAGGGTGACATGACCACAGGCGCACTGGTGGCCTGTTCGATTCTATCTTCACGCATGCTGGCACCAATTTCACAAATTACGGGTGTACTGGGTCGCTTGCAACAGGCTAAAGTCGCCAAGGCTGGTTTGGATGAACTCATGAAAAAACCGGTGGACCAGCCGGATTATTCGCACCTGATTCATCGTCCGGCACTGGATGGGCATTATGAGCTCAACGGTGTGGTGTTCAAATATGGCGATGATGATCCGAAACCGAGTTTGATGATTCCCAAGCTAGAGATCAAGCCCGGGGAGAAAATTGCAATTCTTGGCCGTAATAGTGCAGGAAAATCGACCTTGTTGCAGCTCTTGTCTGGGATGCAGACACCGTTACAGGGCAAGGTCAAGCTGGATGGTATTGATCTGACCCTGATTGATCCGTCAGATGTACGGCGTGATATGGGCTTGCTGAATCAGAACTCGCAGTTATCTTATGGTTCAATTCGTGAAAACCTGACTTTGGGTGCACCTTTGGCCACCGATCAGCAAATTCTGGAAGCCTTACAAATTACCGGTGCACTGGGATTTGTACAGGAGAAAAAAGAAGGGCTGGATCATATCATTTTAGAGGGTGGTGTCGGCTTTTCTGGTGGACAGCGCCAAGCCTTGTTATTGGCGCGGTTGTTGATTCGTCAACCAAAGATTTTGCTACTGGATGAACCGACCGCTGCTATTGATGATGTGTCAGAAAAACAGTTGATTGATCATCTTAAAGGCTATTTAACCCATCGTACGATGATCGTTGCGACTCATCGCCGTGCGGTATTGGAACTGGTGGACCGTATTCTGGTGGTCAATGATGGCAAGATTGTGATGGATGGACCACGGGATCAGATCCTGAATCAATCGCAAGGTGGTAAGAAGCGGGTTGTGGGAGCAAGTGCATGAGTGAACTACAGCAACTAAAACGTTCCAGCAAGGTCAGCTTTCAGGAACCGCCCTTACCGAAATCAAGTGTCATCATCTGGATTATCGGCATTGGCCTATTGGTATTGCTGAGCTGGGCCTGGTTATTCAAATTGGAAGAAGTATCTACCGGTACTGGAAAAATAATTCCATCATCCAAAGAGCAGGTGATTCAGTCTCTGGATGGCGGTATTTTGACTAAACTTAATGTCAAAGAAGGTGAGATTGTCGAGCGTGGGCAAGTATTGGCCCAGCTTGATCCGACCCGCTTTGAATCCAACGTCGGTGAATCAGAATCCTTGCTGGTGTCATCACGTGCCACTTCAGCCCGTTTACGTGCGGAAGTCACCGGCGCACCGTTGGTCTTTCCTGAAGAAGTGTTGAAATACCCCAAATTGGTTAAAGAAGAAACGGCCCTGTATCAGTCGCGTCGAGCCAATTTACAAGAATCCGTTGCAGGCCTGGAACAGGCTTTGTTACTGGTGCAGCAAGAACTAGAAATGACCGCTCCCTTGGTCGCCAAAGGGGCAGCCAGTGAAGTTGAAGTGTTGCGTCTAAAACGTGAAGCCAATGACCTGCGTAATCAGATGAATGATATCCGTAATCAATATTATGTGAATGCGCGGGAAGAATTGTCCAAAGCCAATACTGATGTAGAAACCCAGCAACAGGTGGTACGTGGCAAGTCGGATACTTTGAGCCGAACTGTTTTTAAATCACCGGTTCGCGGTGTCGTCAAAGAGATTGATGTGATGACGCTGGGCGGCGTGATTCCACAAAATGGCAAGTTGATGACCATCGTGCCACTGGATGAAAAATTACTGGTTGAAGCACGAATCTCGCCGCGTGATATTGCCTTTATTCGCCCTGATCAGGAAGCATTGGTTAAAATTACAGCTTATGATTATTCGATCTATGGTGGGTTGAATGGTAAAGTTGCGATGATTTCACCGGATACCTTGCGTGATGAAGTCAAACAGGATCAATTTTATTATCGGGTGTATATCCGTACCGACAGTGACAAGCTAAGCAATAATACCGGTCAGGAGTTCAATATTACTCCGGGGATGGTGGCCACCGTGGATATTCGTACAGGTTCAAAAACCGTGATTGATTATCTGATTAAGCCATTTAACAAAGCCAAAGAAGCCTTGCGTGAACGATAATATTTGCCAAGAAAGTGAGTAAAACAATCGATTAAAATCAGGCCTCTCCGTGGAGAGGCTTTTTATTTGTCTGTGCAAAGCAGGTATACTGCAGCAGTGAGAGTTTAAAGCCTGAAGTTATGCCATTTACCATTGCCAGCCTGGTCAGTTTCGAGGAAGACATCAAAAAAAGTCGCTTTCAGGCCTTTGCCACCCCTGTTGAAAATGAGCAGGACGTGAAAGATTTTCTGGAGGCCTATCGCGATCCAAGCACCACGCATCAATGCTGGGCCTGGAAAATTGGCCATCAGGTACGCTTTAATGATGATGGTGAACCATCAGGTACTGCAGGACGTCCGATACTGGCGACCATTGAAGGCAATGAGCTGACCAATGTGCTGGTACTGGTCAATCGCTGGTATGGCGGGATCAAGCTGGGAACAGGTGGCTTGGTACGTGCCTATGGCGGTTGTGCTGGACAATGTTTGTTGTTGGCAGAAAAAATTGAACTGATTGAAAAGAAGAAGGTGCAATTTTCCTGTCAATTCAATGAGTGGGCCATCTTTCAATATGAATTGAATCAGCAGCAAATCGATTATCAGGAAGAATATACAGCCGAAGGGGTGCAGGTCAGCGCCTTATTTCAGTTACATCAAATTCAACCCTTTGCCCTGAAAATTCAAGATGTGACCCGTGGCCGCGAACAGCTCAAAATCATAGAAGAAGCGACAGATGACTGACGTAGATCCATTACTGAAATATCGTGAGCAGCACAAACATCGCCTGAATTACATGCCTTGGCTGTACTGGTCTTTAAAGCCAAAAAATCGCGGTTGGGCAGAAGCGTGGCAAAAGGACTATCAGGCTTACTTGATGGAAATGGAAACCGTCGAGATTGGTGAAAACTGTTTTATTTCACCTCTTGCACATATTTTCGCGGAGCCGGGACGCAAAATCATTATTGGTGATAATAGCTTTATTGCTGCAGATTGCACCTTACATGGCCCCCTAGAGATCGGTAATGAAGTGGCGATCAATCATCACTGTATTCTGGATGGTGGCCGGGTGGGGATTAAACTGCATGATCAGGTGCGCATCGCCGCTTATTGTCATCTTTATGCCTTTGATCATGGCATGGATTTGGAGCAGCCGATTTATCAGCAGCCAGTACGTTCGCAAGGCATCGAGATCGGCCGGGATGTATGGCTGGGTGCACATGTGGGTATCAAGGATGGAATTAAGATCGCAGATCAGGCCGTGGTGGGAATGAACAGTATGGTGACCAAGGATGTCGAGGAACGCGCGATTGTCGCCGGTAATCCGGCTCAATTCATTCGCTATCGTGAATAAGCTTTTGGAAGTCAATCGCTTGATACAACAGCCTGATTCAGCAAATAGATCGATATGTTGATCTATATTTGTTCACATAAAAGTTAACATATTTCAAGTCAAGCCTTACAGATTTTGCTGCACATTTTTGAATGCTTATGCTAAGTTAAAAATAACTAAGAAATTTTTATCATAAATAGAAGAGAGGCTAAACATGAAACGTGTCATCGCCTGCATCGACTCATCACCATGTATAAACGCGCTGGCAGACGCGGCGGCATGGATTGCCAAACAGACTGGGCGTGAACTGGTCCTGTTACAGGTTTTGGATTATTACCCGGCCAGTTATCATCTGGGGGAAATCAGTGGGGTTATTGGCTTTGAAAGCAATGCCATGTTACTGAAAGAACTGGCTGAGCTTGAACAAAAACAAAGTGAAATTGCGCTGGGTTATAGCAATAACCTGCTGCAACACATTTCCGAGCGGATTCTGGCAGAACACGGTATTCAAACCACACATATTCAGGAAAAGGGTGATTTTCTGGAGCAAAGCTTCCAGATCCTACAGCCTGATGATATCGCAGTCATTGGATTACTCGGTGAACGCTCGGCTGAAAAAAACAAACCGATCGGTACCAATGTGGAAAATTTTATTCGTGGGGCAAACTGTACCGTAATGACAGTCGGAGAACAGTTTAAGCCGCCCACACGATTTATTTTTGCTTATGAATATTCACCGACCTGTATCAAAATGATGAAGCGGATTGCGGAAAGTGATCTGCTGCGCTTATTGCAATGCCATCTGTTATATATCGGTGATCATGCTGAAATTCTAAATGAGCCTTTGCAATATTTAAATCAGGCCGGTTTGGATGTGGTACCACAATATCGTTATGGGGATGTCGCAGCAAATATTTTGACCTATCAGCAGGAACTCGGAATTCAACTGATCGTGTTGGGTGCATTTAGTCACAGTAAAATTCACCAATTCTTTTTGGGCAGTATTGCGACCACGATTTTCCGGAATTCCAAAGTGCCTTTACTGGTTGCGAAGTGAGAATTGCATAAAATCGCCAAGCGCGAAGTCTAATCGTAAATTGTTACAGCTTGATTTAAAAACAACCAGAGTTATCCTCATAAATTGTGGATAACTCTGTGGTTAATATTTATAAGTTAATGTTATTTATAATAAATGTATCGTTGAGTGATTTTTGTTCTTCTTGTTTTATTTCACAATCGCGAGTGCAAAACCATCATGTCCTTTGCTGCCAACCGTTTGTAAAGCAGTGCATGACAAGATACGTGGATGATTTTGCAGGGCTTTAAACATGTCACGAAGGCCTTCAATACTTGGCTTATTATTGTCCGGATTAATGATTTCACCCGCACGAATCACATTGTCTAGAAAAATAAGTGTACCTGAGTGCGACAGGTTTAAACTGAGTTCCAGATATTCCGGATAACTCTGTTTGTCTGCATCAATAAAGATGAAATCGAAAGCTTCAGTATCTTCAGGCAGGGCTTTAAGCACATCTGCTGCACGGCCGCATTTCAGCTCAACGGTCTGTTTAAGCTGCGCGCGATCAATATTTTCCTGTCCCATCGCTGCATGGGTATCACGTCCTTCAATGGTCAGGATATAGCCATCATCCGGCAAGGCACGCGCCAGCCACATGGTGCTATATGCTGCAAATGTGCCGAGTTCCAGTACACGTTTACATTGGTTCATCTGGATCAGCATCTGCAACAACATGCCTTGGTTCGGTGCTACAGCCAGGTGATCAGGAAAACCGTGCGCTGCGGTATTCTCAAGAGTTTGATTCAGAATAGGGTCTTCAGGAGTTAAATGTGAATCAATGTAGTGATCAATGTCTGTCCACATTTGTTGCATAGTCTTAGCACCTCGATTGCGATGCGTGCATTTTAAACTTTTCGCGGCAGAGCGCAATTTATTGTTCTATAGGTGATGATTTTTTAGGCTCTACAAAGTTCTGAATGAAATTTGTAGAGCGGTTGTCATGACTTAGTAATTACACATCGAGGAATTACGACCCAAACTCGGTCCCCAGGTACGGTAACCTTGTGTATCGATATGGATCTGACCTGAAGCATACATGCCGAGTCCCATATTCAGACTTTGACCATGCTGCACCCAGAATTGACACAATTTGAACTTGGTATTTTCAATATAGCTATAATCTTGTGCCTGCGGATATTCAGGTCCAATCCGGAAATCGATGGCAGAGTTGTAGAGATGGCGTGAAGAATTGGCACCACCGGCACACTGGTTCAAAGGCAGGTCACGATAGACTGATGTGACTTCAAAATCAGTCAGTACATTGGCTGCAACTAAATATTTAAAAACTTTTAAAGTTGGGATCTGATTGGCCCATAATTCACGGCTTGGAATCATGTATTGGGAACGGCCACACTTGGCCCAATCACGTGCAGTACGCATCAACTCGAAACTCGGAATGATATTGCCAACCCCATGACGTTCCAGAAAAACCTCATATTCACGCACGCGTGACAAATTATCCAGTGCCGATACCCAGTGGGTATACACATAAGGCACAGTTTTTGGGTGGGCTTTACGATCGTATTGAACACGTTCTTGTGGAATGTAAATCCGTTTTCCAGCAGGTGTGGTGGCCTGTCCAGGTTGTTTTGTGGTCGTGGTACAGCCCACAAAAACAAGAGGAATTATACAAAGACTCAATAATCCCTTTAACAAGTTCTTCATTTATAGAAATCAGATATTTACAAAATAGCGCTATTTTAGACTAAATATAGGGAGAAATTTGGAGAATATTGCAATGAAATGTGTGCGTTGAGTATAAAAAAGATCAGCATTTGCTGATCTTTTAAAGTTTAAACTAATTACTTTTCAAGGTATTGTAATTTGTCTGCTTTGCCATTCCATTCTTCACGGTCTGCTGGCTGGTCACCAATTTGTGTGATATTTGGCCATTTTTGTGACAGGTCAGCATTCAGTTCAATAAAGACTTCTTGACCCTCTGGTAATTCGTCTTCAGAGAAAATTGCATTTGCCGGGCATTCAGGTTCGCATAACGCACAGTCGATACATTCGTCCGGGTTAATCACAAGGAAGTTAGGACCTTCATAGAAACAGTCTACAGGGCAAACTTCAACACAGTCTTGATATTTACATTTAATACAATTTTCAGTGACAACGAAGGTCATGGCGACAGCTACCTAAAAAATATGGTTCTAATTACGAATGCTGTATTTTAGGCAAAAACAGGGGGAACTAACAATTCCTTTTATTGATATTTGTTATATATAGGGCTGTTAAATTTGAAAAAAGGTCGCATACCGATGAATTACAGCATTCATCGGTATGTTCAGGACATCGACCCTATGCCAGATGAGGTCTAGGACCGAGAATTAACTTGACTGTTTGATCAGGTCTTTGAGCGCATATAACTGCTGCAAGGCTTCACGCGGAGTTAAACTATCTACATCAATATCTTCGAGTAAGTCCAGTGCAGGCGATTCTTTCTCAATTTCGATGATACGTTCTATAGGCTCCATAACTTCAGGCATTGCAAACAGATCATGCTGCGGGCTCAGTGGCTTGGCCTGATGCTGTTTTTCCAGAATCTTTAAGCGGTTTTGCGCTTCTTTAATCACTGCAGCTGGAATGCCTGCCAGTTTGGCAACCTGCAAGCCATGACTCTGACTGGCCGGGCCATGTTGTACTTTATGCAATAAAATCAGATTGCCATTCAGCTCTTTGGCCGTGACATGGTAGTTGTTAATGCCACTTTCCTTATCCAGTTCAGTCAGTTCGAAATAATGCGTGGCGAATAAACACAAACATTGAATGCGTTTCGTTAGATCTAGCACACAGGCCCAAGCCAGCGACAAGCCATCATAGGTACTGGTTCCACGGCCAACTTCATCCATCAGTACCAAAGAATGACTGGTGGCATGATGCAGGATTTGCGAGGTTTCGGTCATTTCCACCATAAAAGTCGATTTGCCTGTCGATAAATCATCGGCAGAGCCAATACGGGTGAAGACACGATCTACAGGGCCTAGGGTTGCAGCTTGCGCTGGAACATAAGCGCCACAATAAGCCAAGAGTACGATCAATGCAGTCTGGCGCATAAATGTAGATTTACCACCCATATTCGGGCCGGTAATGATGGCCATGCGATGGGAAAAATCCAGTCGCGTATCGTTCGGAGTAAAGGCCGATTTACTGAGGGCTTCTACCACTGGATGTCGTCCAGCAGTGATACTTACACCGATTTCAGGGCTAAATTTTGGACGCGACCAGTTGCGTAAACGCGCCTGATGGGCAAAATTAGCAATCAGATCAATCTGGGCAATGGCGCTGCTCATCATCTGTAAACTGCCGATATCCTGACGCAGTTCATCCAGCAGCATTTCAAACAGCATTTTTTCACGGGCCAAGGCACGCGATTCGCTTGATAAGACTTTGTCTTCAAATGCTTTCAGTTCAGGTGTGATGTAGCGTTCGGCATTTTTCAGGGTTTGCCTACGAATATAGTGCTCGGGTGCCTGTTCAGCCTGTGCGCGGGTCAGCTCAATATAATATCCACTGACGCGGTTGTAGCCAATTTTCAGTCCCGGAATGCCGCTTTGTTCACGCTCTTTAATTTCCAGATCAATCAGGAACTGGCTGGCATGATCACGAATCTGACGTAGTTCATCGAGTTCACTGTCAAAACCTTCTGCAATGACATTACCATCACGAAGCAGGACGGGTGGATTTTCCACAATGGCGGACATCAGACGTTGATGTAGATCATGGAAGTCGCCGAGTTCTTCATTGAGTTGTACTAAAAGTTTGGACTGTTGCTGACTGACAATTGGCTGTAGAGCATGGCGTAAAAATGGAATTTGCGCACAGGCCTGACGCAGTTGTACCAGATCACGTGGACGGGCACTGCCGAGCGCAATACGGCTCAGCACACGTTCAATATCGCTAATTTCTTTAAGGACCAGACGTACAGGCACTTCGTGGAAACCTTGCAGCAGGGCTTGAATGGCATCCAGGCGCTCATCTAGCAGCGCAGTATCGCGTAGAGGTTGCATTAGGGTGCGACTGAGCAAGCGCCCCCCCATGGCAGTCTGGCAATCATTGATCAGCTGAAATAAGGATGTCCCATGTTCAAATAAAGGCTCAATCAGTTCAAGATTACGGCGTGTCACCGGATCCAAAGCAATAAAATCTGAACTCTGTTCTAGCTGAATCGTGCGGATATGCGGTAACGCAGTTTTCTGGGTTTCTTTGGCGTAGTGAATCAGTGCCGCTGCGGCTGCTTTAGCCAAAGGTACATGATCAATTCCGAAACCTGAAAGCGTGCTGACGGCAAACTGGTCACATAAGGTTTTTTGTGCATTATTCAGGTTGAAGTCGACATCGGGACGTTTGGTGACCGAGATATCCAGTTGCTGTTTGAGTTGTTCGGTCAATGTTGGATCAGTGATACTTTCATCCAGCAGAATTTCGCTTGGCATCAAACGCGCCAGTTCAATCATGAGCTGGTTAAGATCATAATCCTGCTGCTGGACTTTAAATAGGCCGGCGCTGAGATCGAGAAGTGCAATGCCAATCTGATTCTGTTGAATACATAAAGCCACCAGATTCGAGCTTTGATGTGCACCGAGCATGGCATCATCGGTCAGGGTACCTGGCGTAATAATTCGAACCACACCACGCTCAACCGGTCCTTTGCCAGTAACCTCGCCGATCTGCTCGCAGATCACCACGGTTTCGCCTTTTCTGACCAGACGTGCCAGATAGCCCTCGGCTGCATGATAAGGCACACCCGCCATAGGAATCGGCTGACCATTGGCTTTACCGCGATGGGTCAGGGTAATGCCTAAAATCTTGGCTGCCTTGTGTGCATCTTCAAAGAACAGTTCATAAAAATCACCCATACGATAAAACATCAAAGAATGCGGATGCTGCATTTTCACCGACATGTATTGCTGCATCATGGGCGTTAAGGTAGAAAGATCAGCCATAATTTCTGAACTGGTCATTAAAAATAAATCCTTTCAACAAGAGATAAATGCAAATACTGCTCAATAGGCTATGCAGGGAAATTTAAAGCACATTTTCAATAAGGCCAATCCAATATGATTGAGCACAGGAGATCGAAAATGTGAAATGAATCTGCTGATTCAATTCAGCTTTAAAGCTTTATTGCAGCAAGTCTATCAAATTTAATTTTTAGAAAGAAATGAAATTCCAGATGAATGTTTAAGTCAGCGCTCAGAGCTGTCGCTATGGCTTCTTATTCAACATTATTTGCAATTTTAAAAAAATAAACCACCGGATGCGAACATGCGGTGGCAAGTCTAAATCAAGACGATAGTTTATTCCGGATCATAAAGACCGAGGTCTGAGAGATGTAATCTGAGAATCCGGCGTAATTCCAGCACGGCTTCAGGCGTTTCCTGAATCGAGTGGCCGCCCTTAATCACTTTGCTAGATACTGCACCTTCCAAGTAAGCACTTTCGTATGAAACGATATCATCACTCATGAGCTTGGTATCTTGAGTATCTAAGGTATTGCCGATAATAGAATGAAATTTGATATTTTTAGAAGGCTGAATATCCTCAGTTAATGCAGTAAATTTTGAATTTTCACTGAGATCACTCGGACCATTTTGAATCAGGTCATGCCCCAGTTCTTTGACAAATTCGTTTAACCCAATCTGGCCTTGCAGGGTATCGGCAAAGGCACCCAAAAATGCACCCGGTATACGGATAATTTTACGGGCCAGTTTGGTATGCCAGCGGTCGGCATATTCTGTCCCACGATGTGGTGTCGCTAAGAAAATGGCCCGGGTGAAATTTGGAATAGGCTGCATTTGCAGGCGTGCTTTAAAGAGCGGGTTATCCTTAAACTGTGCAATGCGGGTATTTTGTACCAGCTTGAATGCATCTTGAGTAATATCGGCCTGACTGACCATTAAACGGGCAATCACGCCTCCCATACTATGTCCGACCAGTACCGCATCTTTTTTGGCTGGTGCATTGTTAGCAACCCGGGCAAAGCCTTGCTGAACCAGGGCATTAATTTGAAAACGGCTTTCCAGAATCGGCATATTGGTAGAATAAAATACCTGCCAGACCTGGAAATTTACCCTTAATACCGGATCACCCATAATGTCGTTGGTCAGACGAATCCAGGCTTCAGGACTACTGGCCAAGCCATGAATCAATACCAGCACTTTCTTGTCCGGATTATAAGGTTCCAGCATATACAGATGCGGCATGCTCAGACTGTCTTCGCGATTAATCAGGGTCAGATAGGCTAAACGCCCCAGATTATTCTCGGCTAGCCATAAGCCGTAAGGTGCAGAAAAGTTGGCGGCCAGCGCATATTCTTTCGAAGCCACCTTAATCTTTTCATGCTTATAAGGATCATACAGTTTCAGGTGAAACTCTGAAGTAGATAAAATCTGTTCCGTCGAATTCGCGGATTTGGGTACAGCGGTAATGGTGGTCGCCAGATAGCGGGCTGAATGAATGTTTGGATTGATACCATTTGGATAGTTGTGCTTGAGCGGATCGACAATATATTTTTTATCCTGCTCGGTTTGCTGTGCTTCAGGTAAGACCACTAAAAATTCTGAACCAAAACCATCACGGCGGGTGATAGAACGCAGGCCGGAAAAGTTCATGTTATAGGTGGACATCAGCTGTTCAATGGTCTGGTTTTTCAGCTGCGGAAAATTTTCCAGATCAATGGTATATACACTATCACCGACCTGAATGCGCTGGCCGGACTGTTTGGTTTTATAACGTTCAGCATAGCGTTGAATCAGATGGGCAATCGCCAGGTTATAAAAGTCACGAATCTGAACCTGGCGGTTATCAAAAATACGCTCTTGCGGCGCACGCTCGGTTTTAAATAGATAGGCATAGCTATAACGAATGCTTTTATCCAGCATAGTGAGCTGCTGATCCAGACATTTCTGGATATTCTGCTTGTGTTGTTGCTGTTTTTCCGGTGATCGGGTTTTGTTTAAAACACCGGTGTTGCATTCGGCAGACTTGGCATTTTGTAAGGAGTTGGCTAGATATAATTCACTTGCTGTAGAAAGCAATTGTTCATCTAAAATCTGGGGAATACTTTTCAGATCTTCCACACATTCTTCGGGCTGATCAATACAGATCTGAGCTTCACGACCTGTCATGGACAACACATTCAGACTGGCTTCGCTAAGCTTGTCGCGGGTCAAGATGCTGTCACGCTCATTGTTCAGCGTGACATTAATCGCCTGTTCCTTAACACTGACCACCTGACAGCCGCTGAGTACGCTGGTGATGAGTAAAGTGCACAGCATTAATCTTTTATTTATTTTTTCGTGCATAAAACTTTTCACTGAATTCAAGTTATAAAGCGGGATAATGTTTTGTATTTTACTAATTTTTTCCCATAAAAATAGACCGCCGTAGCAGTCTATTTGTAATCAAATTGAAGCGAATCTTGATTATGGGGTTACCGGTGCTGTTGCTGGGTCTGTAGCCGGAGCGGGTGTTGATGTTTGCAGAATTTGCCAAACATTCCAGCGGCCATTTTTTTCAATTTCCTGAATCAGACGGTCGGCTACTTCAGCTTCTTGCGGATATTTCACCTTATAGTTCGCCAAGGTTTGAGTGGCATTTTTTTTCTGTTCCAATGCAATATAGTTATTGGCTGCAGAAAGATAAGCCTCCTGGACGCCAGCTTTCATGGCTTTGTCCAGATAAGCGATGGCTTCTCGTTGACCACCGCCTTCAGACAGACCAAAACCAAACCAGAAGTTGACTTCAGGATCATCCGGGTTGATTTTGAGAATACGCTGGGCATAGGTCAGGGAATTGGTGGTATAAACTGAACCCAGATCCAGGTTACGTGCCATCACGCTGGCTTTAAAAGCACGCATCAATACATCAAAAGAGGCATTTGGACGGGCCGCTAAAGTATCCAGTTGTCGGGTGACTTCACGCAATTTGGCTTCAAAACCACGGCGTTCCTGACGATCGCTGAAACGTGGTGGATAATGACGTGCCTTACCTTCGACCATTTGCAGGAAATCGTCAATTTCGGTGATATCGATTTCATTTGAATTGGCAAGTGCTGCATAACGCATTGCACGTGTATTGCTATCTACCACTGGAATAATCAGTTTATTCACATCCAGGGTCAGTTGCTTGGATGGATCATTAGGATCCGTCACCACCATCTTGGTTACAGGCTGCGCTGCAGCTTTTTTCAAATGCACTTCAAATTCAGGTGGTTCATTATAATTGAATGGATTTAAAGCATAAAATGGTGGGCTCAGTTCAGGCTCTACAAAAACCACTTGATCTACAGGTTTCTCAGTAGATTTCTGAGGAGTGGTTGAACACGCAGTAATTGTGAATGCTAAGCAAGCAAGTGCCAAGGGCTTAAAGGTCATAATAGTCATCCATTCTGTTATTTTTAAAACATCTATTCAAAAATTGCATGATCGTCAGTCTATGAAAAGTATAACGATCATGCAAGTAAACCCGTGTTACAGAGTGAAGTGTGATATTCAGGCTTTGGATTGGCTGGTTTGCGCTTCACATTCACGGCGCGCTTCTTCCAGAATCTCCAACTCTTTTTTACTCAAAGGCTGGCCATCCTGTTGCTGCTTGTTAAAGGTCGGATCTAACAAAGAAAGACGATTGCACAAGTTGTTCATGCGTTTTTCATTTTGCTGAATGCGATCCAGCAGAATCCGCATGCCTTCCAAAATCGGATCGGACTGGTCTTCAGTTGCGGCATAGGGCTGGAAACCGATACTTTCTGCATAGTCACGACGACGCGCTTCAGCATCATCTTTGGGTTTGTCTTTGGTGATAAAACGTGCCGGGTTGCCCACAGCTGTGGCGTTCTCAGGAACCGCTTTGGTGACGACCGCATTAGAACCGACTTTGGCATTTTTACCCACGGTAAATGGCCCTAGAATCTTGGCACCAGCACCGACCACCACGCCATCTTCTAGGGTCGGATGACGTTTACCTTTATTCCAGGTCGTTCCACCCAAAGTCACGCCGTGATAAAGCGTCACGTCATCGCCAATTTCAGCAGTTTCGCCAATTACGACACCCATACCGTGATCGATAAAGAAACGGCGGCCAATTTTTGCACCCGGATGGATTTCAATGCCGGTGGCAAAGCGGCTAAACGAAGACAACGCACGCGCAGTTCCTTTACAGTCTTTGTTCCATAGCTCATGTGCCATGCGATGCATGATCAGCGCATGAATGCCAGGGTAAGTGGTTAAGACTTCTAAGGTATTGCGTGCTGCAGGATCGCGCGCAAAGACAGCTTGTATATCTTCTTTGAGCTGTTTTAGCATTAGATTTGATCCTCGTCCTGTGATGATGTGTGTGAAGATTTTTTCCAGGTACCGTTATTCAATGCCTGAACACGGCTGAAAATACCACGAAGTAAGTGATATTCCATACGATCTAATTGTATACGTCCGAAGAGACGACGCAAGCGTAAAGGCAATAATCTTGGATTTTTTGGATCCATAAATTCAATTTCTGCCAGCATTTTTTCCAAGTGCGGATAGAACTGTTCCATCTGCGCATGATTGACTAAAGGTTCATCCCATTCCATTTCAATGCCATCAATGACTTGCATGGTCGCTTTAGCATCACGTGGCTGTTCAATTTGACTCATCGTTGCCATGCGCATCTCATAGCAGATCACCTGAATCGCCTGAGCTACATTCAGTACGCCATAATCAGTATTCACAGGAATAGTCAGATGATAATTGGCCATCGCCAGTTCTTCATTGGTCAGACCACGGTCTTCACGGCCAAATAGAATCGCGACTTCCTGCTGATTTTGTACCACGGCGGACATGGCTTTTTCAGCGGCAGGGCGCACATCTAACAGCGGCCAGGGAATGGTACGGCTACGTGCGCTGGTACCGAATACAATCTGACAGTCTTTAATGGCATCTTCAAGGGTTTCTACAATCTCGATCTGCTCGATCAGGTCAGTTGCACCCGCGGCCAGCGCGTCAATATCCGGATGCGGATAGGTTTTCGGTGCCACCAGAACCAGCTTAGACAAGCCCATGGTTTTCATGGCACGTAAGGCACTGCCGATATTGGCAGGTAAAGTGGTATTGACCATGACAATACGCACATGGGAGAGATGTGCTGAAACAGCAGCATTGTCAATTTGACTCATGAGGATTCCAATTTTAAGGTGTTTTAAAGATCAGGATTTATGAATATTGCGGCTGGGATTCAGCCTGATACAGCTCCAGTGCATCATCCATGCTCATGCTCGCAGGCGGCGGAGGAATATCCACCGGCTTGGCCTGTTCATAGGACACGGCTTTGGCAGCTTTGGACTTGACCTGATACTCAATATGCAAGGCTTCTTTACCAAAATAATCACGCAATTTGGCTAAGAGCTCATCCAGTGGGGCAACTTTCCAGTTGAGACCCAGATGCAGTTCAGTCGTGGCATACGGATAGTCCAGATACAGAATCACCGGAATATGTGCTGACATATCGACATTACAATAAGGAGTCAGAATCTGCTGCAGGTCACGGCTCAAGCTCTTGCTGAAATGCTCGGCTGTGAGAGTAATCTTGATGCTATTGGCACGTTTCTGACGAATTTCATTCAGGCTAAATGCTTTGGTGAGGCGTCCCATCGGACGGTCAAAGCCTTCACGCTCATAAATTTCACCTTCAATCACCACCACTTTATCGAGCTGGATAATCTCTTTAAAGCGGTTGAAGCGTTCGTGATTGGCTGAAATCTCAATCCGTGCCGTACCATCATCCAGTGTCATCATCATCCGGTTCGGAAAGTTGGCAATATCCACCACCAATCCTGCAAACACGGTGGTCACGCCACGGCGGGTCGGCGTCAGCTCATTGATCTGACTAGGCACAAAGGCTTTTAGTTCATTGCGATACACATCAATCGGGTGACCGGTTAAATACAGACCAAGTGTATCTTTTTCACCTTTCAGGCGAACTTCATCTGCCCAAGGTTTGACTGGCTTAGATGGCTTGCGCTGAACTTCTTCAACTTCGCCAAACAGGTCCATGATGCCGGTTTCACGATTGGAACGTGCCTGTTCCGCAGCTTGAACCGCTTCAGGCAGTTGCGCCATCAGGTCGGCACGGTCAATTCCCAAGCAATCCAGTGCACCTGAACGAATCAGTGCTTCTAGAGTACGCTTATTGATTTTTTTTAGGTCAATACGATGACAGAAATCAAACAAGTCACGGAATGGACCTTCTTGTGCACGCGAGTCAATCACCGACTGCATCGCCGCTTCACCGACGCCTTTGATCGCCCCCAGACCATAGACAATGGTTTGCTCATCGATAGCATGGAATTGATACAGCGACATATTCACTGACGGTGGTAAAACTTCCAGATTATTCTTGCGACAGTCATCAATCAGGAATACCACGTTGTCGGTGTTCTGCATCTCCGAGGTCAATACCGCAGACAGGAATTCTGCCGGATAATGCGCTTTCAGCCATGCAGTTTGGTAGGCAACCAAAGCATAAGCAGCCGCATGCGATTTGTTAAAACCGTAGCCGGCGAACTTTTCCATATAGTCGAAGATATGGTTGGCCGTTGCTTCATCAATGTCTTTTTTCGATGCACCTTCAATAAAGATCTGGCGCTGTTTGACCATTTCTTCCGGTTTTTTCTTACCCATGGCACGACGTAACAAATCCGCGCCGCCGAGGGTATAGCCGGCACAGTACTGTGCAGCCTGCATTACCTGTTCCTGATACACCATAATCCCATAAGTGGGTTCTAGTACGCCTTCAAGCAAGGGATGCAGATATTCAAAATCGCCACCATGCATCCGGTGGATAAAGTCAGGAATCAGATCCATCGGGCCTGGACGGTACAGCGATACGAAGGCAATAATTTCTTCAAACTTGCTCGGGCGTGCCTCTTTCAGCATCTTCTTCATGCCCACGGATTCAAACTGGAATACCGCGGTGGTGTTGGCATTGGCAAAGACCAAATATGCGTCTTTATCTTCAAGCGGGATATAAGCAATATCTAAAGGTTTATCCGCTTTGATGCGTTTATTGATATTTTTAACCGCATCTTCAATCACCGTCAGGTTACGCAAACCCAAGAAGTCAAACTTCACCAGACCTGCAGATTCGACATCGTCTTTATCGAACTGTGCCACGCGTCCGGTACCATCGGCATCACACATGACCGCAGAGAAATCGGTAATTTTGGTTGGCGAGATCACCACACCACCGGCGTGTTTACCGGTGTTTCGGGTAATACCTTCCAGTTTCAGTGCCATTTCCCAGATTTCGGCTGCATCGTCATGGTCTGGATTGGATGGATTGGTGACGATATCTTTAAGCTGGGGTTCAGCTTCTAGTGACTCAAGCAGGCTTAGACCTAAAGGCTTGGTCGGAATCATTTTCGAGATACGATCCGCCAAGCCATAAGATTTACCCAAAACGCGCGCAACATCACGAATCGCACCTTTGGCCGCCATAGTGCCGAATGTTGCAATCTGGGAGACCGCATCACGGCCATAGGTACGTGCTACATAGTCAATCACGCGGTCACGGCCTGCGATACAGAAATCGACGTCGAAGTCGGGCATCGAAACACGTTCCGGGTTCAGGAAACGTTCGAACAGCAGTTCATAACGCAGCGGGTCAAGATCGGTAATTTTTAAGCTATAGGCGACCAGTGAACCTGCACCCGAACCACGGCCCGGACCGACCGGAACGCCGTTACTTTTCGACCACTGAATGAAGTCCATCACGATCAGGAAGTAGCCCGGGAATCCCATCGAGTTAATGATGTTAATCTCGTATTCGATACGCTCATCATAAGGCTTGCGGATTTCTGGCCAGTCTTCATCACGTTGTTCAGGCGGATACAGGAAATTCAGGCGTTCTTCCAGACCTTCTTTGGACAAGTGTGCAAAGAAGGTATCAATGGTATGACCTTCAGGAATCGGATAATCAGGCAGGAAGTATTTGCCCAGTTGCAGCGTCACATTACAGCGTTTGGCAATGTGATAGGTGTTCTCAATCGCAGATGGAATATCCGAGAACAGCGCCGTCATTTCTTCAGCAGATTTGAAATATTGTTCAGGTGAATAGGTTTTAGGGCGGCGGTTGTCACCAAGCACATAACCATCTGCAATACATACCCGTGCTTCATGCGCTTCATAATCTTCACGGGTCATGAAATGCACATCATTATGTGCGACCACACCGATATTGTATTTTTTTGCCAGCTTAACGGCTTCCAGAATAAAGTTATCTTCATCCGGACGATTGGTACGGGTCAGGGCAAGATAAACACGATTACCAAATTTTTCGACCCATTCTTCTAGCAGCGGTTCCGCTTTTTGCGGATTTGAACTCATCAGCATTTTGCCGACATCGGAATGCATGCCGAGCAGGGCAATCATGTCCTCAGGCTGATTTAAAATCCATTGTTTTTGAACGCAGGGAATATCCAGTTGCTGGCCACTGATAAAGCCTTCAGATACTAATTCAGTCAAATTACGCCAGCCGGTATTGGTCATGGCCAATAAGGTCATGCGATGTTCGGCATCATTCAGGCGAATTTCAGAACCCAGAATCGGCTTGATGCCTTTGCTCAGACATTTGCCATAGAACTTGACGGCAGCATGCAGGTTAGAAAGATCCGTGAGCGCAAGGGCAGGCATCTGTTCTTCTTCGGCAGCTTTGACCAAGTCAGGTATCCGTACGATGGATTCAGTAATCGAAAATTCTGTATGAATACCAAGATGAACAAAGTGCATAGATGAGTCCCTGCTAAAACCATTGAATAGTTTAACATGGGATTTATTGTTTCAGTTTGAAATTGAGGGGAAATGGCTAACTTTTAGGTCAAGTTTGAATTTGATTTTTTAAGCTGATTATTTAGTTAGTTGTTAGAAGATATTTTCTTTTACTTTTGACGGGACAAAAGTAACAAAACCCCTTTGTTGATCTGATGGCACTTCCATGTGCCACAAATCAACGGGCGACTTCCTGTCGCCGTGGCACGTATCAAATAGTTGCAGGACTTTACTTTGAAATAATGAGAAAGGGTTCGTAAGTATTAAAAACAATAAAACCCTCTTTTTAGAGGGCTTTATTCATACATAGAAACTAGCTTAACGAAGTCGGGATAACCAGTCACCGAAGCTTTGTACAATCTGCACTAGAATCAGTAATACAATCACCGTCATGATGACTACAGAGGTATCAAAACGCTGATAACCATAAGAAATCGCTAAGTCACCAATACCACCCGCACCGACAGCACCGGCCATTGCCGTTGCACCAATCAAACTGATGGTAGCAGTAGTCAAGTTTAGAATCAGGGAACTACGCGCTTCCGGCAGAATAAACTTAAAGATAATCTGCATTGGCGTCGCGCCCATGGCTTGGGCAGATTCGATAATACCCTCATTCACTTCGAGTAAAGATGTTTCAATCAGGCGACCAATGTATGGACCGACATAAATGGTCAATGGAACAATCGCTGCCCATGTACCAATCGATGTGCCGACAATTAACTTGGTCAGTGGAATGACTGCGATTAGCAGGATAATAAACGGCAGCGAACGTAGCGCATTCACAATCGGATTGAGACCGTGATAAATCACACGATTCGGCAGAATTCCATTCGGACGTGTTACCAACAGGGTAATCGCCTGAATAAAGCCCCAGATACAGCCAAATAGCATCGCGAAGAACACCATATGAAAGGTTTCTTGCAGCGCTGTCACAAACTGATCTATCGACAGGGAGCTTTTCCAGAACGGCGCCGTGATCGTTGTTAGCCACTGTACAATCAAATCTCTCATGCCTGTACTCCCGCCTGATCGACTTGTACGCCGTGTTGTTCAAGGAATTTTATTGCTGCTTGAATTTCTTGTGCATCACCCAGTAGCTGAATAAACATCTGGCCAATCACCGTGCCATTAATTTCGGTCATATTGGCAAATAGAATATTTAAACTGATATTAAATTGTTTAATCACCGCTTGAATCACGGTTTCCTGAGCCGAACTGCCGAGGAATTTCAGGCAATAAATACTGTTGTGATTCTGGTTTTCCAGATTGGTCAGAATATTGACTGGTAAATGCTGCTGTAATACGGTCTGAATGAAATTCTTGGTGGTCGGGTGCTGTGGTTGACTAAATATTTGTAAGGTACTACCGGTCTCAATTACGTCACCTTTTTCCATCACGGCGACATAATCACATACAGTTTCAATCACATCCATTTCATGGGTAACCATAACAATGGTGATGCCTTGTTCTTCGTTAATTTTTTTAAGTAGCTGTAGAACAGATTTGGTGGTTTGTGGGTCCAGTGCAGAAGTCGCTTCATCACAGAGTAAAATTTTTGGATGATTGGCAAGGGCACGAGCGATCCCGACACGCTGCTTTTGACCGCCAGACAATTCATCTGGAAATGCATGACGTTTATGTTTCAGGTCAATAAAGTCTAATAATTCTTCGAGGCGTTTTTCTCGTTCTGCCTTGCTCCAGCCCAGGAGTTTCATTGGCATTTCGATATTGGCTGCCACGGTTTTGGTTTGCATTAAATTGAAATGCTGGAAAATCATGCCGATGCTGGCACGTTCTTGACGCAATGCTTTGGCATCGAGTGCGGTAAAATCTGTTCCGTTAATGATAATCCGGCCTGAGCTTGGGCGCTCAAGCAGGTTGATCAGACGGATGAGGGTGCTTTTACCGGCACCACTATAACCGATGATGCCAAAAATACTGCCGGTTGGAATCTGAAGATTAATCTGATTCAAGGCATGCAAGGTTTGACCCTTAAGCTCATACTGTTTTGAAATATCTTTAAATTCAATCATAGTGTCAAAAACTGCATCACGGATAAAAAAACAGGCAAGAAATCGTCCTTGCCTGTTCTAAAAGTCTATTATAGTACTATTTTGATTCAGTTAAATACGTCACAGGTTTGTTTACCGCAACTTTCGTACCACCAAAATGTTCATCAACATATGCTTTTACTGCTGGCGTATGATACAACGCACCCACTTTTTGCAGGACTGGATCATTTTGACGATCTGCTGCAACCGCTAATACGTTGACGTTCATTTTTGTGCTTTGATCAATCGGCTCATAGTAAATCGCATCTTTCAATACGTTTAAACCACCTTCCATTGCCAAGGTATTGCCCAGCACAATCGCATCCACTTCGTCTTTTACGCGTACTGCAGTCGCCATTTGAATGGGCTTAATCACGATTTGTTTTGCATTTTCGGTCACATCAGAAGTTGTACCTTTGACATTGTCAAAACCAGCTTTTAATTTAACCAGACCTGCCGATTGTAAAAGCAATAATGCACGTGATTCGTTTGCGCCGTCATTCGGAATAGCAATGGTCGCACCAGTTTTAAACTCGTTTAAAGATTTCACTTTGCTTGAGTAAATCCCCATTGGCTCTAAATAGGTCGTAGATAGAGGTGCAATTTTGGCTGTGTTGGCATCGTTGTAAGCAACCATATAAGCATAAGACTGGAATGCATTCACATCAATTTCTTTGTTGGCTACTGCCGTGTTCATTGACACATAGTCAGTGAAATTTTTCACATCAAGTTTGATGCCGGCTGCTTTGGTTTCAGGCAGTGTCGCGATATAACGCCATACGTCTGCATCTGAACCGGTCGAAGCCATAGTTACAGTTTGAAGACCATTTGCATCTTTAGTTTGCGCTGCATCAGTGGCAGGCGCTTCCTGTTTACCACACCCAGTTAAAGTCAATACAGAGGCACTCAAGATAACGCCAAGTAACTTTTTCATGAAATTGTCCTAATTCTATTCTTGCCTAGAGTATAAGCATTTTTAAATCGTGTTAAATAAGAGTTTTATTACGATCTAAGTAGGTGGCTTGATCATTGCTAAGGAGGGCTTGAGATCAGAAGATGCAAGCGTGCAGCAACAGTTCTGATGAACTTGATCAAGTCAGAGGCAGCCCAAATCTGATGTACTTGATCTATTTTGGAGAGAGAAAATAGATATTTTATAAGTACATGGAAAGGTTTAGGGGCTCTGAAGTTGTGGATATCATAGCAATAAATCTATATTCGATATACTGGATAGAAAAGCCTTGCTTATCTCTTTAGTCGAATATAAAAAAGATCTTTTAAAGAAAATATTAATTAAAACAATATATTATTTATATTGAAAATATGGCTTTAATAGATATGTCTAAATACTGATCTTTATAAGATTTTGTAAGATAGAAATATAAAAAATGCATATAGATAAATTAAAGAAAATATCTGATTTTTGGCAAATTAAGAAAATTCTATCATTAACGAGATAAATCTTTCCTTTATATTAACTAAGCTTAGTATCTGATCTTGGTCTTCTCAGGTCATGATACTACAAGCTTGTTTTAACAGAAGGGAATATACAGATAATCTGAACGCTGTTTTTCATAGAGTACGTGTCTACACAAGATATGATCGGCAGGTACAAGTGGATGATCAAACTCTCCCACTTTTTCTAAGCCAATATTTTGCATGACACGTTCTGATGGTGTGTTGATGCAGGCAGTAAAAGAAATGACTTTCTCTAGGCGCAGGGTTCTAAAGGCATATTTCAGTACCGCTTTGGCTCCTTCAGTTGCATAGCCTTGGTTCCAGTATTGCGGTAACAAGCGCCAGCCAATTTCAGGGGCATCGGCAATTTTAAGCTCAGGTGGATGCACGTGTAAGCCAATAAAACCGATGAATTCGCCTGTAGCTTTGAGTTCTACGGCAAGGAGTCCCCAACCACGTGTATCAATAGCATTACGAATACGTTCAAGAAAAGCAGTTGCCTCAGCCGCATCGAGTTTTTTAGGGAAGTAGCGCATGACCTCGTCATCTGCACACATTTGGATAAATGGGGCAGTGTCGGAATCTTGCCATTGGCGTAGGATGAGGCGAGGGGTTTGAAGGTGAATAGTCATTAGGTATCTTAATTTGGTTACGATTTTTTAGTTTCGTTTAGGGATTTGCTCATTAAACTCATTAAACTGTTTCGTTTTATAGTCCAAAGATATTATATCCTCGACTACGTCTAAAAATGTTTTTACCATTTCCTCTTCAGGTCTAAAGCCTCTATGGTTAGAAGCATTTCCACCCTCAATAATCGTATTTAATATTTCATATTGTGTCTTACTAATATGTTTGTCCTCTAACATTTTTTTGAGCTTTCTTTCAAATCCTCCTATATCGCCTACTTTTTTTACTAAGTATCTATCTATTAGAGTTCGAATTCCTGAAAGAGCTAAAATAAATAATCCTTTTTCGTAGGCTGAAATGACTTCAAAGAAGAGCAACAGATCATCTTTAGGTAGATCGAAAGACCATTTTTTTTCATGCAATAATGATTTGTTGAATCTGGGAAAACTCGTACTTGATATCTAATAAGATTCGCATTTCCCTAAGTTCTCTAAATCAGATTTTATTGAAGCCCATTTTTGCCTAGTGTTCTCATCAATATCTTTTACATGAAATGAGTCTAAATGTAATGATGGCGCATTACATTTTTGACATTGGGTGAACTGGTAGGCATCAATGCTGTAAGTCCATAGTGAGGTTGCTTGATCAGTCGTTATATTTTTTGAAAAACCTTCGATAACTCTTGGGTGGATTGTTAAATTCAATCTATTTTGTGGAGTATCGTGCTTACATTCCCAGCAATATTTCCAAATATACATATATTCAACTTCTTATTTTAGTGATGTGCAAAAGAGTAAATTATTTATAGGCGTATGAATAGTTCTGTGGATTGTATAAGCAAACTTAGATTAGCATTTGAAGTGCAACACCATGTTGTTGCCATAATACCTGACTCGGACTTTTAAAGCCGAGTCTTTTTCTTGGGCGATGATTCAAACGTTGAGTGATTTCTGAGATATATTCATCCGTATAGGCATTTAAATTACTGCCTTTTTTAATATATTGTCTGATTAAGCCATTTGTATTTTCATTCGTGCCTCGTTGCCAAGCGCTATAGGGATCAGCGAAATACCAGTCTATTTCTAATGCTTGAGCAGCATGCTCATGTAGGCTGAACTCCTTACCATTATCTGCAGTAATCGTCTTTAGCTGATCTTTGATCGGTTCAAGAAGGCTGATGGTTGTTTGGCAAATTTCCTCTGCCTTGCGTGAGCTACACTTTTTCAGCCATAAATAACCTGTCTTCCGATCTACAATAGAGACCAATGATTGCTGATGCTTCTTACCAACAATTGTATCTATTTCCAAATCACCAAAGCGAGTCCGCTGCTCAATCTCAATAGGTCTGTCATGAATGCTTTTACGATTACTCAGCTGACCACGGGTTTCAGGAGAGCCATATTTCCTCTTTCTTTGATTTCTGAAACGTAGGTTATGAAAGAGTGTACCGCCCTTATTTTTATCCTGCCGTATAAAGCGATAAATTGAATGCAAACTGACTGCAACACAAGAAGCGATCTGTTCAGGACTCCATTGAAGATCAAGATAAGAGATGACATGTGTCCACATTTCACAAGGAATTCTTTTAGGGTTAGGACAATGCCGTCTTCGAGCTACTTTATTGGCATGTTTAGCAAAATAGCCATTTCTCGCTCGATTACGTTTGATTTCTCTAGAAATGGTTGAAGGTGAACGATTCAGTCTCCAAGCGATATGACGTTTAGAAAAACCTTCACGTAATAATGTATAAATCTGATATCTTTCTTCTTGGGTAAGATGAGTATAGTTCATGATGCAACTTTGACTTTGGTCGGTCGGAAGCAAAATGCTAGCTCATCTTGCTTCCTTCCAATAATTTAATCTCTGTTGCACTTCATTTGAGAATCTAAGAAATAAAAAAACCCCGAAAGAATCGGGGTTTTTTATACTTAAATAAAATTAAGCATTTTCACGCGCAATCGCACGGTAACCAATGTCTTTACGATATTGAACGCCGTTGAACGTTACTTTTTGGCAAAGTTCTAAAGCTTTTGCTTGTGCTTCACCAATGGTATTACCCAGTGCAGTCACGCAAAGTACACGACCACCAGCAGTGACGATATCGCCATTTTCATTGGCTTTAGTACCTGCATGGAACACTTTCGCATCAGTCATTTCAGTGTCTAAGCCTGAAATCACATCACCATTGCTTGAAGTTTCTGGGTAGCCTTTTGATGCTAAAACGATACCAACAGTCTTGCGCTCATCCCATTCAGCTTCAGCAGGTAAGTTACCTGCAATACCAGCTTCAACGAGATCCACCAAAGATGATTTTAAACGCATCATGATCGGTTGAGTTTCAGGGTCACCAAAACGACAGTTAAACTCGATTACTTTTGGTTGACCTTTGTCGTCAATCATCAAGCCTGCGTATAAGAAACCTGTGTAAACATGACCATCTGCTTTCATGCCGTCAACAGTCGGACGCATCACTTCTTTCATGGTTTTTTCAAATACGTCAGCCGTCACAACAGGAGCAGGAGAGTAAGCACCCATACCGCCAGTGTTCGGACCTTGGTCGCCTTCAAAAATACGTTTATGGTCTTGAGAAGTTGCCATCGGCAAGATGTTGTCGCCATCAATCATACAAATGAAAGATGCTTCTTCACCCGCAAGGAATTCTTCGATCACAACGCGAGAACCTGCATCGCCAAACTTGTTACCTGCAAGCATGTCATCAATTGCTGCAAATGCTTCTTGATTGGTCATGGCAACGATTACGCCTTTACCTGCAGCAAGACCATCGGCTTTGATCACGATTGGCGCGCCATTTTTCTCTACAAATGCTTTAGCGGCATCTACTTCAGTAAACACGTCATAGAAAGCAGTTGGAATGTTGTGGCGTTTTAAGAAATGTTTTGCGAATGCTTTAGAGCCTTCCAGCTGTGCAGCAAATTGCGTTGGACCCCAAATTTTTACACCCGCTTCACGGCAAGCATCAACCACACCATTCACAAGTGGTGCTTCAGGGCCGACAATGACAAGTTCAACTGCATTGCTTTTTGCAAAGTCGATAATCGCAGCATTGTCTAAAATATTTAAGGCAACATTTTCGCATTTATTTTCAGTGGCTGTACCTGCGTTGCCCGGAGCAACAAAGACTTTAGCGACTTTATCGTCTTGTGCGATTTTCCATGCCAATGCATGTTCACGACCGCCATTACCCAAAACTAAAATATTCATCGGTTCATACTCCATGAATCGAAAATGACATAAAGTCCTCAACCTGAAAATAGGAGAGGACTTTATGCAAGATTAGAAATCTATTTTACTCAGCATAATTAACTGAATATACATCATGAGCTTCGTCAAAACTTAGTGACGGAAGTGACGCATACCAGTGAAGACCATTGCAATACCAGCTTCGTCAGCTGCTGCAATTGTTTCTTCATCACGCATAGAACCACCCGGTTGAATAATGCATTTGATACCTGCTTTGGCAGCGTTATCAATACCATCACGGAATGGGAAGAATGCGTCAGATGCCATTACCGCACCTTCAACCACTAAACCAGCATGTTCAGCTTTGATTGCAGCAATACGGGCAGAGTTGACACGGCTCATTTGGCCAGCGCCGACACCGATCGTTTGACGGTTTTTGGCATAAACAATCGCGTTAGACTTCACGTATTTCGCCACTTTCCAAGCGAAGATCATGTCATCGATTTCTTGTTCAGTCGGCGCACGTTTGGTGACTACTTTAAGATCATCTTTCGTGATCATGCCCAAGTCTTGATCTTGAACTAACAAACCACCGTTTACGCGTTTGTAGTCAAGTTGCGATTGACGCGCATCGATTGCTGGAAGTTCGCCACATACAAGTACGCGTACGTTTTTCTTCGCGCCTGTTACTTCAAGAACGCCTTCAGCAACGCTCGGTGCAATGATCACTTCAACGAATTGACGATCTACAATCGCTTGTGCAGTTGCAACGTCTAATTCACGGTTGAATGCAATGATGCCACCGAAAGCAGATTCAGGATCTGTTGCATACGCAAGATCATAAGCTGCTTGAATACCGTCTAAAGATACTGCAACGCCACATGGGTTAGCGTGTTTAACGATCACACAAGCAGGCTTCGCAAATGATTTCACACATTCAAGTGCTGCATCAGTATCTGCGATGTTGTTATAAGAGAGTTCTTTACCTTGAAGCTGTTTCGCTGTTGAAACAGAAGCTTCAGTCGCTGTGTCTTCTACATAGAATGCAGCAGCTTGATGCGGGTTTTCACCGTAACGAAGGTCTTGAACTTTGTTCAATTGAGTATTGAAAGTACGTGCAAATTTGTCTGCCTGACCTTCTTCTTTACCTACGCGAGCGCCAAGGTAAGAAGCAATCATGCCGTCATATTGAGCAGTATGTTCAAATGCTTTCACCGCTAGGTCGAAACGAGTTGCATGAGATAAAGCACCCTCAGCTTTAAGCTCGGCAACTACAGTTGCATAGTCAGATGCATTTACCACGATACCGACAGATGCATGGTTTTTTGCCGCAGCACGAACCATGGTAGGGCCACCGATGTCGATGTTTTCAATCGCATCAGCAAGTGAACAGTTTGGTTTTGCTACTGTTGCAGCAAATGGATAAAGGTTTACAACGACTAAATCAATAGCATCAATGTTGTGTTCAGCCATCACAGCTTCGTCTAGACCACGACGAGCCAGGATACCCCCATGAATTTTTGGATGTAGTGTTTTTACACGGCCGTCCATCATCTCTGGAAAACCTGTATGCTCCGAAACTTCAACTACAGCCACATTATTGTCTTTCAACAATTTGTAGGTACCACCTGTAGATAAAATTTCTACCCCTAGAGCAGCAAGTTCTTGTGCAAATTCAACAATACCAGTCTTGTCAGACACAGAGATTAAAGCGCGTTTAATAGTCATGATCTTCGTCACAGTTTTCAAGGAACAGAATAAAACAAAATCAGCAATTTACAGGTTAAAAAAAATGCCTGCGGAAGCCGCAAGCATTTTATCATTTATTCACTCATTAAACCGTGAGCTTTTAACTTTTTACGTAAAGTACCACGGTTGAGTCCGAGAATCTCGGCAGCACGTGTTTGGTTACCACGTGTATATTCTAGAACTACAGATAGAAGAGGTTTCTCCATTTCTGCTAGCACCATGTCGTATACCTGAGATGGTTGCTCGCCCTGCAGTTGTGCAAAATAGTGGCGAACTGCGCGATCTACGTGGATACGTAAAGCAACATCAGATTGTGCAGTAAAAATAGGAGATTTGCTATTCATGCGAATTAATCCGAAAAACAAATATCACTTGGGTAAAGTGATATATAAAAGTGGTCTAGAAATTGAAATGAACTCCATTTTAGATCCTAAAACGGAAGTTCTAAAACTTAGTCATTACATTGAGCCTGTAGCTTGACACATCTCTGCGATTTGGTCGAAAAATAAGCGTAACAATAGTTAAAGTTTTGTTACTGACCAAAATCAAAACAAAAAAATCTGCACGATACGCAATAAATTTTATAGCGCATTAGGCAAGACTGTATTTGTTGTGAAAAAGTCGCGAGGAGTTGCAGCACATAGCTTTCGTGGCGCGTATCATACCATTGTCTAAGCAAAAGTGAGCAAGAAAACTGCATTTTTTTTAACTTTTTTTAATTTTTTAATGCTTTCTCAGCAGATTAGGGGCGAATTATTTCCAAAGTATAGCGATCAAAGCTTTTACGATCGACTGGAAGCTTAAATTTGAATTTAAACGGGCTGTTTTTTGGGATGCGCTGAATATTGACCAGACTTTCAATCAGGTACTCTTCGGAGGACAGGTTATAAGTTGCAATCACTTCACCGCGATGTTCCAGATTGATTCTTAAAATCGGTAAGGCCAGGCTACGATCATGAAAATTGATCAGCTCACCACTAAACTCAGCTTCATTATTGCCGGTTGCCTTAATTTTGACTTTATTGGCCTGAATCAGCGTGTAGTATTTTTCCAGATTTGAACAATTAAACACTTCACATGCGCTGTTAAAAGCCAGACTCATGACGTGACTGTTTTTGATGTATTGCGGATTGAACCAGAAGAATTGAAACATCAGCAGGCTGAACAGTGACAGATTGAGTAAACTCCAGCCTATATAGTACATTGGCCCGCGTTTAGTCTGCTTTTCTGCCTGATCTTCCCAGTTCATGCTCGGCAGAACTGAAATCGGCTCGGTACTGAAATAATTCAGGTTATTTAAATAGGTTTCCAGATCAATATTGGAATGTTCAACTTTTTGGTCAAAAATCTGTAGCAGGCTATGACGATGCTGCTGATCCGTGTGATAAACACCTGAGTTATTTTGAGCATCAGTTTTGATGAATTCGCTGGAGTTCGACTGAGCCTGAGACATTGAGACGGTGACCGAATTCCGGGTTTCGGTCACCAAATGCGATAAGGCATTAAATGAGGTGGTACATTTGGGACAGCAAACCATACCCTGCGCAACGGTGAGTTGAGCAACTGTGACCTTATAGGTGGTGGAACAGGTAGGGCAATGGGTTCTTTTGTCACTCATGGATTATTTATAGGCTCATTCGTTCTTATGGCGTTTACCCGAGATACGGCACCAGTGCTCATCTCGTTTTTCTACCTCTAATATATCAAAATAATTTGAGTAAATGCTAGTAACATCAGCAACTTGCTCTTCGATAACTCCAGCAAGTGCGAACTGTCCCTCAGATTTAATTAAAGTTGCGAAATCAGGAGCCAGCATCATCAGTGGTGCTGCCAGAATATTGGCAACAAATACGTCAGCTTTGGTATTACCGAGCTCATCTCTAAATTCTTCTGGCAATCCGACATAGAGTTTGTCCAGTACGCCATTCAGTTCAGCATTTTGCTGAGTCGCCAGTACAGCTTGTGGATCGATATCAGTGGCATATGCTTTTTTCGCACCTAATAAGAGTGCAGCTACCGCGAGAATGCCTGAACCACAGCCATAATCGATAACAATTTTATCTTTCACATCAATCTTGCCCAGCCATTGTAAGCACAGGAAAGTTGAAGCGTGGTTGCCTGTTCCGAAAGCCAGACCTGGATCAAGCTTGATATTTACCGCATCGGCATCAGGTGCTTCCATCCACTCCGGTACGATCCAGTATTTATCAGCAATCTGAATGGGCTCATAGGCATCCATCCAGGTACGTTCCCAAGCCTGATCTTCAATCAACTCATGACGGATCGGAGCATCTGGCATTTGTGCACGAATAAAGGTTTCTAGTGCGGCAACATCGATTTCTTCGCCTTCTTCCTGCGCATAAATACCGGTCACAATCACTTTATTCCAGAGTGGCGTTTCACCTGGAAGTGGTTCCAGCAAATCCTGGTTTTCAGCATCATCCAAAGTCACACTCACTGCGCCTAGCGAGCTGAGTAATGTCTCAGTAAAATCAACCTGAGCCTGTTCAACCGTAATATGAATTTGTAACCACTTCACAGAAATAACCTTTATACATTTCTCAAAAAGCTATTGTAACGGAAGTTCAGACTCAACGCTGCTATCTTCTTGATCCATTCCCAAAATAAAAAGGATGCCTGAAGCATCCTTTTAAGCGTTCCAGAGCTTATCTAATCCAGATTCGTTAAACGTGTTTGCGCCGGGAGTGGTGCAAGCCGATTCAACAAGCTGCCAAAAATTGCAGCAAAGATATACATAAAGATAGAATAAACCGCGGCTGGCATTGCCACAGCAGCACTGCCAATCACGGTCAGGGCAATGGTCATGGCGAGGGTGCTGTTATGAATGCCAATTTCAAATGCACTGGCACGGGCTTGAGCGCTATTAATATTCAGTAGTCGTGGAATCAGATAACCAATACTCAGGCTCAAGATGCAGAATAAGGCAGTCGCTAGACCAACCTGGGTCAAGTATTCGCCGATATTTGTGCGTTCTTTAATAAGTGTGGCAATAATAATCAGCACCAAAAAGCCAATGGAAAAAATCCGCAACGGCCGATTCAGTTTTGCTGTCACGCTTGGTGCATAGCGCCGAATCAGCATGCCAATTCCCACCGGAATCAGGATGATCGCAAAGACTTGCAGAATCTTGCCGAATTGCAGGCCAACTTGCTGGCTATCCTGCATAAAATGCATGATCGAAAAATTAATAATTAAAGGTAAGGTAATTGCTGCGATGACTGAGTTGATAGCAGTCAAAGTGATATTGAGGGCTAAGTCACCTTTAAACAGATAGCTAAACAGGTTGGCCGTTGCACCCCCGGGCGAAGCCGCCAGGAGCATCAACCCGACCGAGAGCAATGGGGTTAAAGCGAATAGTTTGCAAAGCAAAAAGGCAATGCCAACCAGAACAACCAGTTGGCAGAACAATGCTATAAATACGGCTTTGGGGTGGCGAGTGACACGGCTAAAGTCCCGAGGCGTCAGTTCAAGGCCAAGCCCCATCATGATGATTGCAAGTGCCAGCGGCAGTAATATCGTTATAAGGCCAGAATCCATCTGTATGCTCCTTGTCGAAAATTGTTTTAATACTTCTGATTTTCTTTGGAAAAGCATACAGCCTTATAGCAGAATCAGCCAAATAAATTACAAATCTGATAAACGACTTTTATTGCTATACACCACTTGTTGGCGGCTAATCAGCACACCGAAAATGGTGGCGAAACTGTACATGAAAATTGTATAAATGCCTGCTGGAATGGCCATCGTGACATTATTCAGAACCGAAATCGCAATAGTCAGCGCAATGGCAGTGTTATGAATGCCAATTTCAAAGGTACAGGCGCGTGCCATTTTCTCTGGAATGCCCATGAGTAGAGGGATGCAATAGCCAATAAACAGGCTGGAAAAACATAAAATCGCAGTTGCTGTACCAATATTGGCAAAGTATTCGACCAAATTCGAACGTTCTCTGAAAATGGCGAATATGAATAGGATGGTTAGAAAACCGATAGAGAGTAAGCGCATGGGCCTGCTGACAGTAATCGACAGGTTTGGAAATTTGGCTCGAAGCAGCATACCCATGATCACGGGAATCAAGGTAATTAAAAACACTTGTACAATCTTTTCAACTGGAAAAGTCACGTTTGAGTCATGACTCATAAAGTAGTGTAAGGACAGATTGACAATAAAGGGCAAGGTAAAAATAGAGATGATGGTATTAATGGCGGTTAGAGTAATATTCAGTGCCACATCACCTTTATATATGTAGCTAAACAGGTTTGCGGTTGGACCACCGGGCGAGGCGGCCAGCAGCATCAGACCTACAGCAAGCAAAGCGGGCAAGTCCAAAATCAGACAAATAAAAAAAGCAATGCTGGGTAATAGGACTAACTGCGCAAATAAAGTAATAAAAATGACTTTAGGATAGCGACTTAAGCGCAGGAAATCTTTGATGGTGAGTTCTAGCCCCAGCCCCATCATCATGATTGCCAATGTAATTGGCAAAAAAACACTAAAAAACCCCGAATCCATGAAATTGCCTTTTTATTATACATTTATAGGTATATTTCGAGTTTAGCCTAGATGAATAAATAAGCAATAAAAAACGGGCAAAATGCAGTCACTTTGCCCGTCAAAGCTTTTACTTGAAATCTAAACTATTTAGATATATATCGGCTACATACCGGGCTGGCCTTGCATTGGTGAATCAGGGTGTGCTGGCTGGTTCATCTGATGCTGCATAGGCTGGTTTTGCATATGTGGCTGCATAGGCTGACTTTGCATTTGCGGCTGCATTGGTTGGCTTTGCATCTGAGATTGTCCCTGAGGGCGTGGTGGCATAAAGCCTAATGCACATTTACCTTTGACTTCGGCACCATTGATGGTGGCAGTGGTCGCACCACTGTTGCCGCTACAGGTACTCATGAGTTCGGCTTCATCGCCTTTGATTGAAGCATTTTTGGATGAAGCGAAAAACTGCGGCTCACAGGTACCATTCCAGATAATGCCGCGATGGGCAAAACTGACTTGTGCACCTTGGGATTTGCCTTTACAAACCTGTTGGTACTTTTGTGCATTATAAATGGTTTCGACCTTATCATTCGCTGATGCAGCAAATGGCGCAAAACATAAACCACATAGAACGGTTGAGAGGAAAATATTCTTATTCATCTTTTATACCTTTGTTTGTAATGTAACCAATATATAGATTAAAAAATGCGCGAGATTAAACAATGCAAATCGAGTAAATTTCTCAGCTTATATGTTTAATTTATATAGTTCCTCTGCAAAGTTAAATTACAGTGCTTTATTGTTATGCGAGTTAAGTGCGATTTATCTCAGGATAAATTCAACTGAATTTATCTACTTTAGAGTGAAATTTGCTATAATGCTCAGCTATTCTTTTTTATCTCTCAATTACCACTATGCATTATCCTAAAGTATACGATGTCATTGTTATCGGTGGCGGTCACGCCGGTACGGAAGCGGCTCTGGCTGCAGCGCGTATGGGTCGACAGACTTTACTCTTAACTCATAACATTGAGACTTTAGGGCAGATGAGCTGTAACCCGGCCATCGGTGGTATTGGTAAATCGCATTTGGTGCGTGAAATTGATGCCTTGGGCGGTGCGATGGCACTGGCTGCCGATAAAGGCGGTATTCAATTCCGTATTTTGAACTCGCGTAAAGGTGCTGCAGTACGTGCAACACGTGCGCAGGCGGACCGTGTACGTTATAAAGCGGCTATTCGGGAAACATTAGAAAACCAAGCAAACCTTGATATTTTTCAGCAAGCCGCAGACGACCTGATTGTTGAAGGCGATACTGTTAAAGGTGTCGTAACGCAAATGGGTATTCGCTTTGATGCCAAAACTGTGGTGCTGACAGCAGGTACTTTCCTAGGTGGTGTCATCCACGTCGGTCTGGAGAAATCTAGCGGTGGTCGTGCCGGTGATCCGCCATCAATTTCACTTGCACATCGTTTGCGTGAACTTCAACTGCCAGTGGGTCGTTTAAAAACAGGTACACCACCGCGTATTGATGCGCGTTCGGTTGATTTTTCTGTCATGACACCACAGCCGGGTGATTTCCCGTCTCCAACCATGTCGTTCATGGGCGATGCTTCAATGCATCCTGAGCAGGTAAATTGCTATATTACGCATACTAATGAACGCACGCATGAAATTATTCGTGGCGGTTTAGACCGTTCACCGATGTATACCGGGGTGATCGAAGGTGTGGGGCCACGTTATTGCCCATCGATTGAAGACAAGATTCACCGTTTTGCTGATAAAGACTCACATCAAGTCTTCCTTGAGCCTGAAGGTCTGGATACGCATGAGCTTTATCCAAATGGTATTTCAACATCATTGCCATTTGACGTTCAGTTTGAACTGGTTCGCTCGATCCGTGGTATGGAGAATGCGCACATTCTTCGTCCGGGCTATGCAATTGAATATGATTACTTTAATCCGCAAGCGTTGAAATTCACGCTTGAGACTAAAGCAATTAATAACCTGTACTTCGCGGGTCAAATCAACGGTACAACCGGTTATGAAGAAGCGGGTGCGCAAGGTTTGCTTGCAGGCTTGAACGCCGCACGCCGTGCCTGGGATCAGGAGCAGTGGACACCGAAACGTGATGAAGCGTACATGGGGGTTCTAGTCGATGACCTGATCACACTCGGTACCAAAGAACCATACCGTATGTTCACCTCACGTGCGGAATACCGTTTGATGCTGCGTGAAGATAATGCAGATCAGCGTTTAACAGCAATTGGTCGTGAAATGGGTCTGGTGGATGACGCGCGTTGGGCAGTGTACTGTGAGAAAATGGAAGCAGTAGAAAAAGAAACAGGCCGTTTGCAACACCTGTGGGCTGCACCAAATAATCCAATGGGCAAGAAATTCGTTGAAATGACGGGTGCAGACCTGTCTAAAGAGTGTTCTGCGATTGACTTGTTGAAACGTCCAAACATTTCATTTGCTCAAATTGCCGAATTAACCAATTCTGAAGTATCACCATTTGTTGGTGAGCAAATTGAAATTGCAGTGAAATATGCGGGTTATATTAACCGTCAGCATGAAGACGTGGCACAAATGAAACGTCTGGAAGAAACCCGTATTCCTGCGGATTTTGATTATGACATCGTGTCGGGTCTTTCCCGTGAAATTACTCTGAAACTGAAAGATGTTCGTCCTGAAACATTGGCGCAAGCCAGCCGTATTCCAGGTGTAACGCCTGCAGCAGTTCAACTGGTAATGATTACAATTCGTAAGAATGCACAAGCAAAGAAATCTGCTTAAGATTTTGAGCTAGAAAAGCCCGCGTTAAGCGGGCTTTTTATCGGCTTGTAGTTTTGTATAAGTTTTGACTATCGTTGAATTAAAAATAACTACTATTAAATTAAGTTATTGATAAATATATATAATAAATATTATTAAGATGTATTAAGTCTATAAATACAATCTTTTAGGTCTAATTTGGAGGGTATTTACACATGCTGATGTACTTAAACCCGACTATTGTCGTGCTATTTCTCTATTAAGATTAGGTTAAGAATAATGCAACGGATCGTCAGACTATTAAACGGTTTGTGAATTATTGATGGAGATCAGTCATGGCACAGTCATACAGCGAAAAAGCCCAAAAAATATTAACGATATTCTTATGTTTCTGGGTCGCATTTTTTGAAGGTTTTGACCTTCAAGCTCCCGGGATTGCGGCGAAAGGAATTGCAGCAAGCTTTGGTTTAGATCAAATCCAAATGGGCTATGTATTTAGTCTGGGTGTCTTTGGAATGCTGTTTGGCGCATTCTTTGGCGGACGTATTGCAGATTATCTAGGACAAAAGAAAGTCCTAATGCTTTCTGTGACTATTTTTGGTCTGTTCATGTCGTTGACTGCAATTGCGCCAAGCATCGAAGTTTTATATGCAGCTCGTTTCTTTACTGGTTTGGGTTTAGATGCGGCAATGCCAACCATGATTTCAGTCGTCGGTGATGAAGCAACGGAAGCCAACCGTGGCAAGCTAAATAGTCTGATGTATTGTGGTTTGCCGGTAGGGGCGATCTTTGTTGCCGGTCTGGCCATGTTGCTTCCGGAAATTCAATGGCAAACTTTGTTCCTGATTGGGGGATTAACGCCTTTAGCACTGATTCCATTGATGGCATTTATTCTTAAAGATAAGCCTAAAGTGAATGCGGAAGTACCGGTTTCTGGCGAAGCTGTGCCGGGTATGGCTGAGGTGTTGTTCAAGCAGCAACAGTATAAAAATACAGTGCCTCTTTGGGTTGGTTTCTTTTTTACCTTGATGATCAATTATATTTTGATCAGCTGGTTACCTAACTTGCTTATGGAACAAGGTTTGCAGAAACAGCAAGCATTTTTGGTGATGTTGGTGTTCCAGGTGCGCGCTGTCATTGGAACCCTAAGCCTGGGTTATTTACTGGACCGTTTAAAGCTCTGGCAAATGGCGACTATCATTTATAGTGGCTTGTTTGTTGCCTTGGTATTGCTATTCACCACAACTTCTATTCCGTTATTAATTTTGGCGGGAGTCATGGGGGGTATTTTCTCTACAGGTGGCCAATCTATTCTGTATGGGATCTCACCAATTTTTTATTCAGGCGCAGGTAAAGTCACCGGTGTGGGTAGTGCGATCTCTCTAGGACGTTTAGGGGCGATGACTGGACCATTATTAACTGGAAAAATTCTGGCATTAGGTTTGGGCACCACAGGTATTCTTGTGGCAAGTTTACCAGCAGTGGTCGTATCGGCAGTAGCCGTCACTGCACTATCACGTTATAAGGCTGCTCATAAGTAATTAATCATTGAGATCTATCAATACAAAAAGGGAATCTGAAGATTCCCTTTTTTATCGTCGAGACTTTTAATTGAATAAAGTCAGTCCATAAAATTTGCTAAAATATACGAATAGCAAACAGATTGATTTTTATATGGCTTATCAACTTATTCCACTCTCGATTCAGGCCACTGATAATATTGCCTGTCCACATTGTCAGCACAACGTGATTGATTGGGCAGAAGAGCAATATGTGCAACCTTGTGAGCATACCCTGTTTATTGCCATGGATATCGGCTTTGAATATATGACCGATGAATTCGAGCACAGCATGCCGCGTTCTGTAGATGATCTGCATGCCAATGATGATCAGGTGAATATGCTGGATGAAATCACCCAGGCGACTTATCCAGATTATCTGATCTATAAGTCTGATCTGGGCATAGATGGGTATTTCCGCTATGTGGGTTTTACTGCATAAATTATCATTAATAAAAAAGCGCCAATCGGCGCTTTTTTATATGGAAAGATTAACTTTCTATTTCTTCTTCGATTTCATCATCCGTGGTATCCATACCCAGTTCTTTAAGCTTGCGCGTTAAAGTGTTGCGACCCCAACCTAAAAGTTCTGCGGCATGACGTTTACGGCCACGGGTTTGTTGCAAGGCTGCATTGATCAACGTGCGTTCAAACATCGGCGTCGCAACATCCAGAAGTTTCATCTCGCCGTTTTTGAGTTTCTGCATCGCCCATTGACCCAGCAATTCATCCCAGTGATGCGGTGCGATCTGGTTCAGCGTTGGAATTGGCGCACCCGGATCCTGCTGATGAATTGGAATCTGTTTCAGCTCAGGTGGCAAGTCTTCCGGATAGACTTCACGACCTGTGATCATGACAGTCAGCCAGCGACAGGTGTTCTCAAGTTGACGCACGTTACCTTGCCATGGCAATTTTTGCATATATTCCTGAGTTTCAGGACGCAGAATCTTTGGATTGACCCCAAGTTCCTTTCCGGCACGCGCCAGAAAATGCTGCGCCAGCATCGGAATATCTTCACTGCGATGTGCCAGTTTTGGAATATGAATACGAATTACATTCAGTCGATGATACAAGTCTTCACGGAAACGACCATCATGAACCAGTTTTTCCAGATCCTGATGTGTCGCTGCCACGATACGCACATCGACCTTAACGGGAATATGACCGCCAACACGGTAAAATTCACCATCGGCTAGTACACGCAATAAACGGGTCTGGGTCTCAAATGGCATATCGCCAATTTCATCTAAAAACAGCGTGCCGCCATTTGCCTGTTCAAAACGACCCTGACGCTGAGTGTTAGCGCCGGTAAATGCACCTTTCTCATGGCCGAACAGTTCGGTTTCGATCAGGTCTTTTGGAATCGCCGCCATATTCAATGCAATAAAAGGTTTTGAACTGCGTGGTGAATGACGATGCAGGGCATGTGCCACCAGTTCCTTACCTGTACCAGACTCACCATTAATCAATACGGTAATATGCGATTGTGATAAACGGCCAATGGCACGAAACACTTCCTGCATGGCAGGCGATTCACCAATAATTTCGGTAGATTGAATTGGTGGAGCCGCTTTTGCTGATTCTTGTTGCTGTAGCTTGGTGATATGTAAAATTGCACGATTTACCAGCGCCAGTGCTTCATCAATATCAAAAGGCTTAGGCAGATATTCAAAAGCACCAGTTTGATAGCTAGAAACAGCCGATTCTAAGTCTGAATGCGCCGTCATAATAATGACAGGTAGGTCAGGATAACTGTGTTTAACCTTGCCCAGGAAGGTAAGTCCATCAATACCCGGCATGCGGATATCGGTCAAAATCACATCGGGTGCTTCCAGACTCAGTTGGTCTAGTGCAGATTGTGCTTCTTCAAAACTGGTCACATCCAGACCTTCCTCTTTAAAGGTCTTTTCCAGTACCCAGCGCATGGCGCGATCGTCATCAATCACCCATATTTTATTTCGCGACATGATTTGACTCCCAAGGTAAATATAAGCTAAAGACGGTTTTTCCAGCTACCGACTGACACTCGATCATGCCGTTGTGCTGATGAATAATATTTTGAGCAATACTGAGGCCCAGTCCGGTCCCTTTGGCACGGCTGGTGACCAGCGGATAAAACACCGATTCGATAATCTCTTCCGGCACACCTGGGCCATTGTCTTCAATATCAATCCGTACCACAGAGCGGTGAATCACCCCGTTAATGGTAAAGAGACGCTGAATCCGGGTTCTTAAAATCAGTTCCGGTTGATGTTCGACAAAGAATTCCTTGTTCTCGGTCATGGCCTGTACGGCATTGGCGCAAATATTCAAAATGACCTGAATCAATTGATCACGGTCTGCCAGCACTTCAGGCAAGGACAGGTCGTAATCCCGGGTAATCTTGATTTTCTTTTTGGTCTGATTGGCAATCAGTGAGCGTACTCGTTCCAGAGGTTCATGCACATTGACCAGCTCATAGCTCGGAAGCTGGCGTGAACCGAGCATGGTATCGGCCAGATTTCTCAGTCGATCCACTTCGCTAATAATAATGTCGGTAAATTCTTTGTATTGTGGATCATTCAAACTGCGTGCCAGGAGTTGAGTCGCCCCGCGAATGCCACCCAAGGGATTCTTGATTTCATGCGCAACACCGCGAATCAGCTGACGCGCTACCTGATGCTGTTGCAGCAGATTTTCTTCACGCGAGATTTTTAACATGCGATCGCGAGGATTGAGTTCGATGAGCAGTAGCGGATGATAAGGTTTGCCCAGATTTAGCTGAGAAACAGTGTAGTCAACATGAATGTCTTTAAAGTTGACCAGAATAGTGGCTTCGCGGCGTGTATAAGGTTGTCCCGTAGTTAAAGTATTATTCAGGGCTTCTTCGGTATTGAACTCATCTGTCGGGTTTTGCAAAATATTGAGCACAGATGTGCCGCTCGCGCGGAATAAGCTCACATCAAATAAGGCTTCACAGGCAGAATTCAGATAATAAATATTAAGATCGCGGTCTATCAATAAGATACACGTGGTCATATTGTCCACTAAAGCACGATAGTCGATCGGAATAATTTGATCCATTCGCGGGTTTGTTCCTGTATTAAAATGGCGCAATGGCATCTTCATAAAGCAATTTAATCAATTTTAAGTTCTGATTTGATGCAAGATACACGCCAACTTTTATGACGAGAGATTATTTATTGCGATGAAATGCAGAAATGTGACAGAGCAACACAATTCATCTTAGATATAGCGGATTAAATTGAGGCTGTAAATCTAAAATGATTCATTTTGGTGCATGAGTGGGTATGTTGAATATTTTATGGCAATATTTTAGTGCATGATGCAAAGAGTCAGGTTTTCAACTATTTTTATGATGCGAAAAGACATACAATACGCGCATTCTAGTAGAGCGAAAATTCATGAAGTCCCCCAAAGTCGGTTTTGTATCTTTAGGTTGTCCTAAGGCATTGGTAGATTCTGAACGTATTTTAACCCAGTTAAAGACTGAAGGTTATGACGTCGCTTCGGATTATGACGGTGCTGATTTAGTTGTAGTAAATACCTGTGGTTTCATTGAATCCGCAGTGCAAGAATCGCTAGATGCGATTGGTGAGGCGATGAGCGCGAATGGTCGCGTGATCGTAACAGGTTGTCTAGGTAAAGACGAAGACAAGATTCGCCAAATGCATCCCAATGTCCTGAAAGTGACAGGTGCAGCGGCATATAAAGAAGTTATGGATGCGGTTCATCAATACGTACCTGAGCCGCCAAAACACAATCCATTTATTGATCTGGTTCCAGAGCAAGGCATCCGCCTGACGCCAAAACACTATGCTTATCTGAAAATATCTGAAGGCTGCAACCATCGTTGTACCTTCTGTATTATTCCAAGCATGCGTGGCGATCTGGTTTCACGTCCAGTCGGTTCTGTGCTTGATGAAGCTGCAGCGCTGAAACGTGCCGGTGTAAAAGAAGTACTCGTCATCTCCCAGGATACTTCTGCTTATGGCCTGGACACGAAATACAAGCTGGATTTCTGGAATGGCCAGCCGGTTAAAACCAAATTCTATGACATGTGTGAAGCATTAGGTCAGTTGGGAATCTGGGTGCGTTTGCACTATGTTTACCCGTATCCGCATGTAGATGCAGTAATTGACCTGATGGCACAAGGCAAAATCCTGCCTTATCTGGATATTCCATTCCAGCACGCAAGTCCAAAAATTCTCAAACTAATGAAACGACCTGCGCACAGTGAAAATACACTGGAGCGTTTGAAAATCTGGCGTGAGAAATGTCCTGATTTGGTACTCCGTTCAACATTTGTGGTGGGCTTCCCGGGTGAAACCGAAGAAGACTTCCAGATGCTATTGGACTGGTTGAAAGAAGCCCAGCTGGATCGTGTGGGATGTTTCACCTATTCGCCAGTTGAAGGTGCGACCGCAAATGATTTGCCAGATCACGTTCCTGAAGAAATTAAACAAGAGCGTTATGAGCGTTTCATGCAGGTTCAGCAAGAAATCTCGGCAGCCAAACTCCAAAAACGTATCGGTCAGACCATGACTGTGCTGGTAGATGACCTGGAAGACGAATTCCCGGTAGCGGTTGCGCGTTCTTATGCAGATGCACCTGAAATTGATGGCAATGTTTTTGTTGAAGATATCGATAAAAGCGTCATTAAGGCAGGGGATTTACTTGAAGTCGAGATTACCGATGCAGATGAATACGATCTGTACGCAAAACTCATTTCAATCAAGTCTGCTTAAGATTTTGAATTAAAAAAAATTAAATTGAATACTTTGGAGTTTGATGATGTTGGATTCTAAAAAGCCACGCTTTGGTCGCATCCTGTTAAAGCTTTCTGGTGAAGCGCTGGCAGGCAATAAAGACATGGGGATCGATGCACAAGTGCTCGATCAGATGTCACTTTCTATTGCGCACCTCGTGGGTTTAGGCGTACAAGTAGGTATTGTTGTGGGTGGTGGTAACCTGTATCGCGGTAGCCAGCTACAAAAAGATGGTCTAGTTGGTCGTGTAACTGGCGACCAGATGGGTATGCTAGCAACAGTCATGAACGGTTTGGCACTTCGCGACGCTTTGGTGCGCCGTAATATTAAAACCCGTTTAATGTCTGCATTGCCAATTGGTGCCGTGGTTGAGTCTTACTCAAGCCGTGATGCGATCCGTCACCTGACTCAGGGTGAAGTGTGTGTATTCGTGGCAGGTACAGGTAATCCGTTCTTTACGACAGATACAGCTGCCTGTTTACGTGGTATTGAAATCGAATCAGACTTGATCTTGAAAGCGACCAAAGTTGATGGCGTATATAATAAAGATCCAAGCAAATATGATGATGCGGTTAAATATGACACATTGACTTTTGACCAAGTTCTGGACGAAAAGCTGGGTGTGATGGACTTAACTGCAATCTGTTTATGTCGTGATCACAATGTGCCGCTACAAGTATTCGATATGAATAAATCTGGCGCATTGCTTTCCGTTGTGATGGGTGAAAAAGAAGGGACTCACGTTACCAATTAATGACGTGAGCACCAAAGCACTTTATACTACACGCTAATTTAGTAATAACCTCTTTTCAAGAATTAAGTAAGGAAGATCATATGATTAACGATCTTAAAAAAGACAGCGAAGACCGTATGAACAAAACTCTAGAATCTCTAGAGCATGGTTTTGCAAAAGTTCGTACCGGTCGTGCGCATCCATCAATTTTAAATAACGTGATGGTTTCTTACTATGGTTCAGACGTTCCATTGAACCAGGTGGCAAACGTAGGTGTTGAAGATTCACGTACTTTGTTAATCCAGCCTTTCGAGCGTTCAATGGTTTCTGCAATTGATAAAGCGATTCGTGAATCTGACTTGGGTCTGAACCCAATTACAGCAGATGCGATTCGTGTGCCGATGGCGGCGTTAACTGAAGAAACGCGTCGTGACATGCAAAAAGTTGCGCGTAATGAAGCAGAAAATGCCAAAGTAGCGATCCGTAACATCCGCCGTGATGTATTGGGCGATATCAAAGCTTTGTTAAAAGAAAAAGAAATTTCTGAAGACGAAGAGCGTCGTGCTGCTGACGAAATCCAGAAAATTACTGACAAATTTGTTGCTGAAGTTGACAAGCGCTTGGCTGCGAAAGAAGCTGAATTGATGAAGGTCTAATTCATCGATGACCGTTGCTGAAGAAAATTCCCGTCTTCCGAAACATGTTGCCATCATTATGGATGGCAACAATCGTTTTGCCAAAAAAAATCAGATGCAGAAAGGTGATGGACACCATGAAGGAAAAACGGTTCTGGATCCGATCGTTGAACACTGTAAAAAAAGAAATATCCAGGCTTTAACTGTATTTGCCTTTTCCAGTGAAAACTGGAATCGTCCACAGTTTGAAGTTGAATTGCTCATGAAATTGCTGGTTGACACCATTCATGAACAATTACCCCGCATGGAAAAATTCAATATTGCCTTACGCTTTATCGGTGATCGCAGCCGTTTGTCCTCAGAATTACAGGGGCTTATGTTGCATGCCGAAGAAAGGACTGCTAATTTCAATAGTATGACACTCACTATTGCAATTAGTTATGGTGGTATGTGGGATATGGCACAAGCTGCACAGCGAATTGCCAGCGATGTTTTAACAAATAAATTAGATCTTGATGCAATTAATACTGATGTATTTGGTCAATATGTCAGCCTTGGTGATTTACCTGCAGTTGATCTGCTGATTCGTACGGGTGGGGACTTCCGTCTGTCGAATTTCCTGTTGTGGCAGGCAGCCTATGCAGAGCTGTATTTCACTGAGACGCTATGGCCAGAATTTACCGTTGAAGAACTTGATGATGCACTTGCCGTATTTGGCGGGCGTGAACGTCGTTTTGGTAAAACATCAGAACAGATTCATCAGGAAAAACTTGAGAATTAATACATGTTTGAGCGGATTATAACCGCATTGGTGTTGGTAGCAGTTGTACTGAGCTGTATGTTTGCTACTGAATCACATTATCCAATGTTTGTATTGATGGTTCTTGCTGCTGGGGTGGCCGGTTATGAGTGGTTCAAACTCATGCCGCGAAAATTTAAACATGTCATCAAACCTGTTGCTTGGGGATATGGAGTGCTCACTGCGGCACTTTCAGCTTTGGCATTGTATTTTGCCGAAGTTGCCTTATTATTATGGGTAGCTTCTATAATTACCTGGTTGCTGAGTATTTACTGGGTTAAAACCTATCCTGAATATGATGGCTGGTACAATGCCAGCCTGCACGGAATCGGCGTAGTTCTGATCTCTGCTGCAGTTACTGCAATTTTCTCTGTCTGGCAAAGTTCACCGTGGTGGCTGATGTACCTGTTTTTACTGGTATGGGGTGCAGATAGCGGTGCGTATTTTGTGGGTCGTAAATTCGGCAAGAAAAAGCTGGCGCCGAATGTTAGTCCCAACAAATCCGTAGAAGGGTTGTATGGCGGTATCGTTACCTCAATGCTGATTGTAACGGCAGTCGCCTTGCTTTATCTGGATATGACTTGGCCAGAACTGACTTTATTCCTGATTCTCTCTGTGGTTACAGTATTTAGTTCGGTACTGGGTGACCTGTTTGAATCCATGATCAAACGTCGTGCTGGTATTAAAGATTCAGGTCGCATTTTGCCAGGACATGGCGGGGTGCTGGATCGTATCGATTCTTTGCTTGCTGCAGCTCCGATCTTTGCAGCAGGTATGGCTGTTTTAAAACTTATTGGTGTAGATTTATAAATGTCACAAGCAGTTTGTATACTGGGTGCTACAGGTTCCATTGGTCAAAGTACTTTAAAAATCTTGCAGCGACATCCTGAAGCATACTCGGTTTTTGCTGTGACCGCGCAAAGTCGTATCGAGGAGCTGGTTGAAATTTGCCGGCAATACTGTCCTAAAGTGGTGGTGGTGCCGGCTGAAAAAGTAGATGAACTTTCAAAACTACTTCAGCAACACCATTTATCTGATATTGAAATTCTGCAAGATGAAGCCGGTTTAATCGCTGTGGCTGAACACGCGGATGTTGATATCGTTATGGCGGCAATTGTCGGTGCTGCAGGCTTGTTGCCGACATTGGCTGCAGTGAAAGCGGGTAAACGCGTACTGCTGGCCAATAAAGAAGCCTTGGTGATGTCAGGTGACATCATGATGCAGGCAGCGCGCGATCATGGTGCCTTATTGCTTCCCGTTGACTCCGAACATAACGCGATTTTCCAATGTCTGCCACCGCATTATTTTGAGGCAGAGCGTCATGGCAAGCCCAAACTGGGTGTATCCCAGATTCTGCTGACCGCGTCGGGTGGGCCGTTTCTGAACCACAGCATACAGCAACTTGAAGAGGTCACACCTGCCCAAGCTTGCAAGCATCCTAACTGGTCCATGGGTCAAAAAATTTCAGTCGATTCTGCTACCTTGATGAATAAAGGCTTAGAATTGATCGAAGCCTGTCATTTGTTTGCAGTTCAAGAACAATTTGTTACAGTTGTTGTGCATCCACAGAGTATTATTCACTCCATGGTTCAATACGTTGATGGTTCGACTTTGGCACAAATGGGTAATCCGGATATGGGCACGCCTATTGCACATGCTTTGGCATGGCCTGAGCGTATTAGTACGCATGTGGCGCCACTGGATCTGTTTATGCATTCACAACTTAATTTTCAAGAACCGGATATGCTCCGTTTCCCTGCATTAAAATTGGCCCGTCAGGCCATGCAGAGTGGCGGAATTGCACCGACAATTTTAAATGCGGCCAATGAAATTGCAGTTGCTGCATTTTTAAATCAACAGATCAGATTTACCCAAATTCCTCAGGTAGTTGAGCACGTCCTAAATCAGATGGACAATCAACCCGCACATGATCTGGAGGCTATCTTGCAAGCAGATCAAATGGCGCGAGGTTTATCACAGCAATATGTTGTGAATAAAGGAAGTTAAGATATGAATGCCTTGTTTATGATTGCCGCTGCAATTCTCTTACTCGGTCCCTTAATTGCGATTCATGAGTTCGGTCACTATATTGTGGCGCGTAAACTGGGCGTTAAAGTATTGGTCTATTCCATTGGATTTGGGCCAACATTATTAAAATGGACCTCGAAAAAATCCGGAATTCAGTATCAATTGTCTGCCTTGCCTTTGGGTGGCTATGTCAAGATGCTGGATGAACGCGAAGGTAATGTCTCTGAAGAAGACTTACCCAAAGCTTTTAATCGTCAGCATCCGTGGAAAAGAATCGCCATCGTGGCAGCGGGACCATTAATCAACCTGATTTTTGCAGTTCTTCTATTCTGGGTGTTATTTTTACCGGCACAAGAACAGCTCAATACCCGTGTAGGCAAAATTTTACCAAATACGCCTGCTGCAACCGTACAAATGCAGCCGGGCGACAAAATTGTAGCTGTGGATGGTACTCAGGTGGAAACTTGGGAAAAACTCAGTTATGCCTTGGTAGATCGTGTTGGTGAAACTGGCGTAGTTTCTATTCAGACAGATCGCGCTGGTGAAAACAAACTGTTTCAGTTGCCGATTCAAAACTATTTAAAAGATCAAAGTCAATCGCCGCTAGAAAGCCTGGGGTTCTTGCCTTATCGGCCAGAAATTCCGGCAGTGATCAGCAAGCTGAGTGAAGATGGTGCAGCCATCCGTCAAGGTTTGAAAGAAGGCGACAAGATCCTGGCTATTGACGGCGTTCAGATGAAAGACTGGTTTGATGTGGTGCAGGTGGTACAGGCATCTCCAGAAAAATTACTCAAAATGGATGTTCTACGCGAAAATCAGGTGGTTCAGCTAGAAGTCATGCCGCAAGGCAAACGTGACAATATGGGCAATGTGACCGGTATGCTGGGCGTACAAAGCGATCCGGGTAAACTGAATATTCCTGCAGAATATAAACAGACCATTCATTACTCGCCAGGCGAAGCACTGGTAATGGCGTTTGATAAAACAGCACATTTATCTTCGATGATTCTGAACTCGATTGTCAAAATGGTACGTGGCCTGATTGGCCTGGATAATTTATCAGGTCCAATTACCATCGCCAAAGTGGCAGGACAAAGCGCAGAAATGGGCTGGGAAACTTTTATTTCCTTTATGGCGCTAATGAGTGTAAGTTTAGGAATATTAAATCTACTACCCATTCCAATGCTTGATGGCGGACATCTGGTTTACTATTTTGTTGAATTAATTCGTGGTAAACCTGTTTCCGAACAAATACAATTGGTTGGACTAAAAATTGGTATGGTACTGCTCGGCAGTATGATGCTTCTGGCATTATTTAATGATTTTATGCGTTTATAACAACGTAAATGGAATAAATTAACAGCGGAAATGACTGGCATGCAGCACACACATTTATTTATGCCTCTGGCACTCGTTAGTGCAATGGCAGTAGCACAACAAGTATATGCAGCAGATGAATTCATTGTACAAGATATAAAATTTGATGGATTAGTACGTTTAACTCCTGACAATGTGTATGGCCTAGTGCCGATTAACAGTGGTGATCGGGTCAATGATCCAGTCATTGCCAATGCAATTCGTAGCATGTATGCATCAGGCCTGTTTGATGACATTAAAGCCGTTCAGCAGGGCAATACCTTGGTTTTCCAAGTGGTTGAACGCCCGGTCATTTCGAAAATCGAATTGAAAGGCAATAAGCTGATTCCTAAGGAAGCACTTGAAGAAGGCCTGAAAAAAATGGGTCTGGCTGAAGGCGAAGTGCTGAAAAAATCAGCACTGCAAACTATTGAAACTGAACTTGAACAGCAATACATGCAGCAAGGTCGTTATGATGCCGATATTACGGTCACCACGACGCCTCGACCAAATAACCGTGTTGAATTGCTGATTGATTTTATTGAAGGTAAAGCGGCCAAAGTTTTCGATATCAATATTATCGGGAATACTGTATTTAAAGAGTCTGATATCAAGCAGGCTTTTGCCGTAAAAGAAAGTGGCTGGAGTTCGGTCATTTCCCGTAATGACCGTTATGCACGTGAAAAGATGGCGGCAAGACTAGAAGCTTTGCGTGCCATGTATCTAAATCGCGGTTATATCAACTTTAATATTACCAATTCCAGCCTGAACTTGAGTGAAGATAAAAAGAATGTTTTCATCGAAGTGTCTGTGGATGAAGGCGAGCAATTTAAATTTGGTCAAACCAAATATTTAGGTGATGCACTTTATAAGACTGAAGAATTGCAGGCTTTACAAATTTTCAAAGAAGGCGAAATTTATTCGCAGGAAAAAGTTAACGCGGTTAAGCAGTTATTACAGCGTAAGTATGGTAACGCAGGTTATTACTATGCAGAAGTTAACATTGTTCCTCAAATTAACAACGAAACCAAGCTGGTTGATCTAAATTATTATATTAATCCGGGGCAGCAAGTCACGGTACGACGTATTAATTTTACTGGTAATACTAAAACTGCGGATGAAGTATTACGTCGTGAAATGCGCCAAATGGAAGGTGCACTTGCAAGCAATGAAAAGATTGACCTGTCTAAGGTTCGTCTGGAGCGTACCGGGTTCTTTAAAACTGTCGATATCAAACCTGCACGTATTCCGGGTGCGCCAGATCAGGTGGACTTGAATGTTGCCGTTGAAGAGCAGCATTCAGGAACCAGTACTCTTGCAGTTGGTTTCTCGCAAAGCGGTGGTGTAACTTTCCAGGCAGGTTTAAGTCAAACCAACTTCCTGGGTACAGGGAATAGTGTTTCAATCGATTTGTCGCGTTCTGAAACGCAAGATTATTATAACTTGAGCGTGATGGACCCGTACTTCACCATTGATGGTGTGCGTCGCGGCTATAACATGTATTACCGTAAAACCAAGCTTGATGATGACTATAACGTCAACAACTATGTGACGGATAGTTTTGGTGGTGGGATTAACTTTGGTTATCCAATTGATGAAAATCAAAGTGTTAGTTTGGGTCTGAATGTTGATCAGACGGATGTAACCACTGGTCCATATGTGTCGACTTATGTTGCTGATTATTTGGAACGTAATGGCGGAAAAGAAACAAAAAGTGGTGAGTATTGTCCTCAAGCATTAGTTCCAATTAAAGATTCTGCTGGGAATGTTACTGGTTACCAGCCTTGCCCTAATCCAGTTCCATATGGTCAAGAATTCCAGGGTGATTTTTTGACTTATAACCTTAATTTAGGTTGGTCTTATAATACCTTAAATAGACCGATGTTCCCGACAACGGGTATGTCACATCGTGTCAATGCTGAAATTGCCTTGCCAGGTAGTGATGTCGAGTATCAAAAAGTCACTTATGACGCTCAGGCATTTTTCCCATTAGGCAAAGATTTTGTCCTGCGCGGTTATGGTAAGTTGGGTTATGGTAATGACTTGCCATTCTACAAGAATTTCTATGCAGGTGGTTTTGGTTCGGTTCGTGGTTATGAAAATAGTACATTAGGTCCTAAATATCCAGGTGTATATTTCTCTGATACAGGTCAAACGGATCCTTCTCCTGAGGAAGTAGGTGGTAATGCACTAATTCAATTTGGTACCGAATTAGTGCTTCCAGTACCATTTAAAGGGGATTGGGCACGTCAGGTTCGTCCAGTCATCTTTGCTGAAGGTGCACAAGTGTTTGATACCCAATGTGATGTATCAAATGAAAATATTTTCGTTAATGGCACTTCAGTAAATGGAAAGCAGTACTGTAAAGATAACTTCGGTTTCGATGCAGATAATATGCGCTATAGCGTGGGTGCAGGTTTCACCTGGATCACTATGATTGGACCATTATCACTTAGCTATGCTTATCCGTTGAATAAAAAAGACGGTGATGATACTAAAAACATCCAGTTCGAAATTGGACGTACTTTCTAAAATCGTTTTGACCTAGAAACTAAATTTTGCTCATAAAGCCTGCAGGTTTTGTGAGCAAATTTTTTTGAATGAGTAAGAATATGAAAAAAATGATTATGGCAATGAGTCTGGCTTTGGCAAGTGTTGCTCCTTTGACTCAAGCGGCTAGCATGGGGGTAATTGACTTGGAGCGTGTGGTTGAAGGTAGTACATATCTGAAACAACAAAACACGATATTTCAGCAAAAAATTCAGCCACAAACCACCAAGATTGAGCAACTCAGCAAAGAGCTGGAAGCTTTACAGCAACGTGCTCAATCCAATACCAAGCTCAGTGAGACTGAAAAACAGAAAATGTCTGCGCAATATCAGGCTAAGTTGCAAGAATTGAATCAGTTACAACAATCTGTACAGACGAATGTTCAAAGCTCGATTCAGCAGATCCGGGCTGTATTTGATGCACGTATAAAGCAAATTGCTGAACAATTACGTAGAGAAAATAACCTCGATGTGGTTTTAAATAAAAATTCAGCGCTTGCTTATGATGCTAAATATGATTTAACTGATAAAATGATTCAAAAGGTTAATGCAATTAAATAATCAATGAATCATCAACAGCTTCAGTTAGCTGATCTCGCTCGCCTGGTTCAGGGCGAGTGCATAGGTCAGACAGATTTACGTTTGAGCGCTTTGGCCAGTCTTGAACAGGCAACTTCACACGATCTGGCATTTGTGAATGCCGATAAATATGTAGAGCAGGCCAATCAAAGTCAGGCAGGTGCTTTAATTGTCACGGCTGAACTAAAACAACAGATAACTTCACATCAAAACTTTATTGTTGTGGCAAATCCCTATCTGGCTTTTGCGATTCTGACGCATGTCTTTGAGAAAAAACATCGCCAGCGCGGCATTGAAAGTACGGCTCAAATTCACCCGTCGGCAATGATCGCGGACGATGCTTATATTGGTCATTATGTGGTGATTGGTGAGCATTGTGTCGTGGGTGCGAATACGATTGTTCAGGCGCATGTGCAGATCGATGATGATGTCGAGATCGGTCAGGACTGTTTTATTGACTCACATGTGACCCTCACCGGCGCAGCAAAAATTGGTAATCGGGTGCGTATTCATGCTAATAGCGTGATTGGCAGCGAAGGGTTTGGTTTTGCACCTTATCAAGGGAAATGGCACCGTATTGCGCAATTAGGTTCTGTACGCATTGAGGATGATGTGCGTATTGGGTCAAATTGTAGCGTAGACCGTGGTGCACTGGATGATACGATTTTGCAACAGGGTGTTATTATTGATAATCTTGTGCAAATCGCGCATAACGTTAAAATTGGTGCACATACCGCGATTGCTGCAAAAACTGCCGTTGCAGGAAGTACCTCGATTGGCAAAAACTGTATCATTGGTGGAGCCTCTGCGATTTCTGGACACTTGAATATTGCCGATAATGTGACGTTGACCGGAATGTCAATGGTGACAAATAATATTTCTGAAGCTGGAAAATATTCATCCGGGATTGGTCTGTTTGAAAACCAGAAATGGAAACGTACCGTGGTTCGCCTCAGACAATTAGCAGATGTGCCATTGACCCAGGTGATCAAACGACTAGATTATATGCAATCTCAGATTGAGTCCATTGAATCAACATTTAAGTTGCGTAAATAATTATGATGACAGAGTCGAATTTGCCTACATTCACGAAGCCTGAATTGCCAATGAATATTCAAAAGATTCGTGAATATTTGCCCCATCGCTATCCATTTTTATTGGTTGATCGCGTTGTCGAAATTACCGATAATGGCATTGTTGGTTATAAAAACGTCTCAATTAATGAAGAGTTTTTACAGGGCCATTTTCCGAATTATCCAATTATGCCAGGTGTACTGATTGTTGAAGCGCTGGCACAAATCTCTGGAATTCTGGGTTTTGTGATGAATAACGAAGTGCCAAGTGAGGGTTCTTTGTTCCTGTTTGCCGGTGCGGAAAAAGTTAGATTTAAAAAACAGGTGGTTGCAGGTGACCAATTGGTTTTAAAATCTGAATTAGTGATGCAAAAGCGGGGCATTTACAAATATAATTGTATTGCCACTGTAGATGGCGTCGTCGCAACAACCGCGGAAATTATGGTTTCGCATCAAAAAGTCGAGCAGGCATGAGCAATAATCCCCTTATTCATCCAACTGCCATTATTGACCCGTCAGCAGTCATTGCTGCTAATGTAGAAATTGGCCCATATTGTATTATCGGGCCAAATGTCACTATTGGTGCGGGTAGCAAACTTCATTCACACGTGGTGGTGGGTGGCTATACGCGTATAGGTGAATATAATGAAATTTTCCAGTTCGCCAGTGTAGGCGAGGTGTGTCAGGATCTTAAGTATGCTGGTGAAGAAACCTGGCTTGAGATTGGCGATCACAACAAGATTCGTGAGCATTGCAGTCTGCATCGTGGTACGGTTCAGGACCAGAGCCTGACCAAGATCGGTAGTCATAACCTGCTCATGGTCAATACTCATATTGCACATGACTGTATGGTTGGAGATTATAATATCTTTGCCAATAACGTCGGTGTGGCTGGACATGTCCATGTCGGGGACTACGTCGTCATTGGCGGAAACTCGGGCATTCATCAGTTCTGTAAGATTGATTCTTATAGCATGATTGGTGGTGCATCACTGATTCTGAAAGATGTACCGGCTTATGTGATGGTTTCAGGTAATCCTGCGCATGCATTTGCCATGAATATTGAAGGTATGCGTCGTAAAGGCTGGTCAAAGACAGTGATTAGCGGTTTACGTGATGCCTTTAAACTGATTTATAAATCAGGTTTAACAACTCAGGAAGCAATCGAGCAGATCCGTACAGGAATTTTGCCGGAAGTGGCTGAAGTACAACGTCTAATTGACTCTCTTGAACAGTCGAAGCGCGGCATTGTGCGCTAAATGTTTGAGGTAATAAAAAAGACACCTGAAGGTGTCTTTTTTATTTTGGGAATTTCTATTTTACTTAAGAAATTTAATTTCCTCAGCTTTCGGATAATTCTTCAGTAGCTTTGTTTTATATTGTGAAGCAAGCGTAGCATTCTTTTCGACATCTTTGCTGATGTTATAAAGCTGATACAGGGCAGTGGATGCTTTCGCGGAATTTGGGTAACGGTCAACGACAATCAGATAATTACGTTTCGCTTCAGCAAATTTTGGTGGGTCAATCGCCAGATTGAATTCCGCTAACCAGAAATAAGCATTGCTGATATAAACGCTATTCGGATTGTTTTTAATAAAGTTTTGCATCGGGGCAATGGCTTTGGCTGCACCGCCATTTTTATAAGCATCTAAAGCCACGGTATAAGCGGCTTTTTCCAGCTCAGCAGGTTGCTGTCCGCTGCTTGCTGTATTGACCTTATTTGCGCTTAGGCTGGGTGCAGTATCCTGTGGGTTTTCCTCCGTTGGATTGTCCTCAGCAGGTTCAATTTTTTGTTGCAATAGTTCAAGGCGCTGATCAAGATCGGCATAACGATTGGTCAGTTCATTCTTGAGCCGTTCAATCTCATTTTCCTGTTCTTCCATTTTACCGCGCAAAATCCGCAGGTCATTTTCGAGTTGCTGGTTCTTTTGCATGATTTGCCAGCTGGTATTGGTTTGAACTGCTGGAGTTGCACCAGCCGCAATTGCTGCTGGGGTATTTACTGTGGTTTGATTCGTAGCTTGACTCAAGCCACGCGATTCAATCGGAATATTGGCAAATAGAGGCGTGGTAAAGAGTGCTGTCACTGCACACAATACGGTCTTTTTAAACATCATAAAATTTCCATAATTCTTTGTGAGATGCGGATCCGCTGCTCATCTTTTCAAAGTAGATCATTCATATACATTGCACACATTAAAAACGGCATTTTTAGAAAATGCAACAAGGTTTTACAAAGATCATGTGAATCTGAGTGTTGATGGATTGATTGTGAAGATCCCTTAAAAATCAGCAGAAATATCAATATTGTTTTTAAAATAATCAAACGGATAGCTTGAAGGATGATTTTGCGGAACAAGGCTTGCAACTTGATTAAAAATCTCTATACTCTGTTTTTGTAATGGTAGCCCTGCTGGTTACTTCGCAATTGTACTCTATGAACCCCGCCAGGACCGGAAGGTAGCAACGGTAATAGAACTATGATGTGCCGGAGCTTTGCTGGTAGGGTTGCCACCATATTCTTATTATAATAACAATGCGAATTCGCAGTTTTCTATTCTCAAATATCATTCCTTTTTCAATGTCATCAAACAGCACTATCTTATTGTTTTAATGATTCAGATCATTATTATTTTATGTCGTGCTTTATTTTGCAGCTAATATTGGATAAATAACCAATATACTTATACGTGCATTAAGACTTTCAAAGAAGATAAGAATTAATCTTCTGCTTTACGGTTAATCGCCTTGATAATCGCATCCATTTCAAAACCACGATACATTAAAAAACGGATCTGTTTGGCTTTGAGCTTAGGGTCTTTAGTGACTTCAATTCCATATTTTTTGACTTTTAGCTCGTAGGCCTGTTGTACCCAGTCGGTTTCTTTGAGTTCTTCTGAAATCAGAGCAGTATCAATCTTTTTGCTCTTGAGTTTCATTTTAATTTGATTGGGACCTTTGCCTTTACGCTTTTGACTCGACAACATGGTTTCCGCCACACGCTGATCACTTTGATAGTTCTCACGGGACAGCTCTTCCACTAAGGTAATGACTTCATCACGATGCTCTGCATAAAGGCTTAATTTCTCGATCAGTTCGGCTTTGGAATATTCCTTGCGCATCAGTACGGCAAAGGCATAAGAACGTAAGCGTGAGCCTGTCAGTCCCGGTTTCTTCTCATCCTGAGTTGGGGTAGAGGAAAACAAACGTTCTTCAGGATTAAATTCAGGAGCGTCTTGGATCGCACTTTTTGCAGGTTGAGCTTGATCTTCAGTATCACCAAATTGCTGTTTTAAACTTTCATAATCGAGCAGTTTGCCGAATTTCGCGTCTGACATGATTCTCTCGGATTTTAGATTCCCTATATAATAACAAAACGCCCCGGAGGGCGCTGTGTATTGACGTTTAAAGATGATGCATCTAATAAGATCATGCATCTAAAAAGTCAGGTTCTTCCTTGCTATCGTCTTCTTCAACAACCACTGCTTTAGTCAGAAGCTGGTCACGAATCAGTTTTTCAATCGTCTGAGCCATTTCTTTATGCTCTTCCAGATAACGGATGGTGTTGTTCTTACCCTGGCCAATTTTGTCGCCTTGATAAGAATACCACGCACCAGCTTTCTGCACGATTTCTTGCTGTACAGCAAGGTCGATCAATTCACCTAGATGGTTAACACCTTTGCCATAAAGAATCTGGAATAAAGCTTCTTTAAACGGAGGCGCCATTTTGTTTTTCACGACTTTGACTTTGGTTTCAGAACCAACAATCTCGTCACCTTCTTTCACTTGGCCGATACGACGGATGTCCAAGCGAACAGAGGCATAGAATTTCAGTGCGTTACCACCAGTTGTGGTTTCAGGGCTACCAAACATGACACCAATCTTCATACGAATCTGGTTAATGAAGATCACCATACAGTTGGAACGCTTGGCATTACCAGTAATTTTACGCAGTGCCTGGCTCATTAAACGGGCTTGCAGACCCATATGCGAGTCACCCATTTCGCCTTCAATTTCAGCGCGCGGAGTCAATGCAGCAACAGAGTCGACAACGATCATGTCGATCGCGCCAGAGCGTACCAGCATGTCTGCGATTTCAAGTGCCTGTTCACCGTGATCCGGTTGCGATACCAGCAGGTTGTCAATATCTACGCCCAGTTTGCGCGCATATTGAGGATCAAGTGCATGTTCCGCATCGATGAATGCACACGTACCGCCTGCTTTCTGACACTCTGCAATTGCTTGCAGGGTCATTGTGGTTTTACCTGAAGATTCAGGACCATAGATCTCGACGATACGACCTTTAGGTAAACCACCAATACCGAGTGCAATATCCAGCGTTAAAGAGCCTGTAGACACAGCTTCAACTGCCTGAACGGTATTGTCACCAAGACGCATAACTGTATTTTTACCAAACTGTTTTTCAATCTGGCTTAAGGCAGCGTTGAGCGCCTTGTTTTTATTCTCATCCATCTTACAACCTCAATACGATGTCACTAAGTTAGTACTCAAGTGGATGTCTTAAATTAGAGCTTTGTTCCACAGGTGTATAGTGACAGAATTTTCCCTAGTGTTCTATAAAAGTCAGCGCATGTACGACATATTCTGACGCTTAAATTTAATCATCATTATAGGACCATGACTGATCGAAATTCTGACTATTTTCATTTTTAAATCTACTGATATCACGACGATCCTTCTTGCTTGGACGATGATCGGGACGAGCTAGATTATGCAACTTTCTTTGTGATGTAATCAATTCCCGGCGTGCAATACTGACTTCGGTTTCTTCATACAGTTTTTGTGCCACGGGTGCAGGTCCACGAACATCAGAAAGTTCCTTAACCAGCACGGTTTTTTTGTCGATGCCTTGCTGAATCGTCAGTTCCATACCAACACGGACTTCGCGCGATACCTTGACACGTTCACCATTGTGATGGACTTTGCCACCTTCAATCGCATGTTTGGCAATCGAGCGGGTTTTAAAAAACCGTGCTGCCCACAGCCATTTGTCTATACGCATGCCTACCGCATCTTCGGGTAAAGACGATTTACGCATATTTTTTTTCTACCTCAGCCTGATTTAAATGAGTGATTAAATCTGTTAATTGGTGCAGCATCGGGTAATTACAAGTCTGGCGTGCTACTTTGGCTGAAGAGGGTTGCTGGATGCTGAACAGGTTCTGAATGCCATAGGCTTGGGCACCATTCAGAACTTTTTCGGTATCATCAATAAAATAAGCATGTGCAGGGTCAAATGGATGCAACTCATTCAGGCCTTGCCAGAATTCGATAAATTCTTTGGCATGCCCAATCGTTTCTGAACTGACAATCACATCGAAATAATCTCTTAAATTTAAGTGATCCAGTTTAAAGGCCAAGCCAGCACAGTCAGCATTGGTGGCCAGCCAGATCGGATAGCCATTATTTTTAAGATAATCGAGCAATTTGAGACAATGAGTGCGTAAGGCGACTTTATCTTTATGTTCAATTTGCATCGCCAGAACATCGACTTCGACTTTAGCCGTCCAGAAGCGTGAAGAGTACCAGTTTAAGGTATGATTATGTTCCTGATAGAATGCATAAAGTATCGCCTGGCTTTGTTCCAGGTTACAGCCATGTGTGGCAGCATAACGCACAGGCAATAACTCGTTCCAGATGAAATCATCGTAGGCAAGATCAAGTAAAGTGCCATCCATATCGAAAATTATAGTCGGCTTTTGCATTCAAGATTCTCCAAAGTTTTTCAAAGTTCAACAAAGCATACAGAAAAGCTTTAGATTCAATAGAATTACTCAACTTTCGCGTTTATTAACGACAATCAAATAATTTCAAAGTTCAACAAAGTCATTTACCTTTCAAGAAAAAATATGTACATATGTGTGTACATAATTTTGCTCTGCCTGAATATGTACAGAGTATAGAACATTTGGACTGGAAAATTTAAATGGCTTTAAGTGATAGTTGGCTCAAATCCAACAATGGGAAACCGCGTGAAAAAGTTGAGGTGGTGACGGATCGGGATGGCCTGTCAGTTCGAATTACACCTAAAGGCAAGATCGTCTTTCAATATCGCTATCGTTTTGGCGGCAAGGCAAAAAGACTGGACTTAGGGACTTATCCCTTACTCAGTTTAAAAGATGCCCGGATACAGGTGCATAAATATAAAGCTGAGTTAGACCAGGGCAAGGATCCGATGCAGCTCAAACTGAAAGGGGAAAGCGACTATCTGAAACAGCTCACAGTCAAAGATATTTGTGATCTTTGGTTTAATACGGTGGCCATTCATAAGGTCTCGTATAAGGATGATTATCGTGCCTTTGAGTTGCACGTTTATCCGCGTATAGGTAGACGGATCTGTGATGACGTATCTTTGCAAGAGTGGTCACAATTGCTTTTTGATATTGCTGCAGATGCTAAAACCGTATCGATCAAGGTGCTAGGCAATTTAAGAATGATCATGCGCTGGGGATGCATTCACGGAAAATTGCAGCATCAGCCTATTCAGCACTTGAGAGCAGCCGATCTAAACGTAAAGAAAGTAAAGCGCTCACGTTATCTTTCAGAACAAGAAATATTCTGGGTGGTGCATGCTTCACTGCGATCCAATGCTATATCACCAAAAAACAAAGCCATTATTATCATGCTGCTGTTCTTTGGCTGCCGTGTTTCAGAATTAAGATTGGCCAAGAAGTCTGACTTTGATTTTCAGGAAATGATCTGGCACGTACCACCTGAGAATCACAAGATGGGGGATCGTACCCATAAGCCGATTATCCGGCCAATCATTCCGCAGATTGTGCCATTCATTAAGTATGTGTTTTCACTATCACCAGATAGCTGTGAATATGCTTTCCCGAACTTAAAAGGCAAAGCCTATACCATGCTGGCCAAAAGCTTTCAGACCACTATCCCTGTATATGTGAATGAGAATGTGCGTAAACGTTTTGGTGTGGAGATCCAGCACTGGACCACACATGATTTACGCAGAACAATGAGAACGCATATATCCGAACTGGCACCACCGCATATCTGTGAAATTATGCTTGGCCATGGTTTACCTGCAGTGTGGGGGACTTATGATTTACACGAGTATTTAGATGATCAGGCGCAGGCTTATGAAAAGTGGTTCTTCAAGCTCTGCGCCATATTGGACAATTACGAGCGCTTTGATATCAAAGGCTGTATTTCAAGTGATTCAAGCAATCCGTTGTCTCTTTCCCAAGCATCCACGGCTTTGATCCCGTAACGGCTGCTTGAGCGCCCATGTGCTTTGATCACTGGTTCAGGAAAATCCTTTTTATTACGCCAGTTGATCAAAGTACCTTTTGTTACTCCATAACGCTTCAGCAACTCAGGCGTTGAGATATATAAACCCATCAAGACACCTCCTTTGAAACCTTCAAATATTCCGCTTTAGCAGCTGCCCAATTCGCTGCATCGTATGGGCTTAAACCTTGTGCTTTGCACCAGTTGGTGCACCAGAGGAATTGAGCATCATCAAAGTTCATTGGCTTTTTCCTGTGCTTTAACTTCGCCACTTAACTTTTCATAAATTGATTGAATCAAGTTATTGGCTGTTCTTTCCGTATTGCTCAAGCCACTATCAAAATAACAATCAATATCATGAAGTATTGAATTAACATCCAATTGAGCCGGCACCGCTTGGGCTTTGGCTTCCTGAGCTTTCACACCTAAACAGTAGGCATAGAATAAGTGAGGCTTCATTACTTCCCACTGACATTTGATAGAATTAGCTACCATAAACCCAAGTGTTTTGACATCTTCTTTAAATGCTCCTTCGATTGTATTGTCGATAGCTTTGTCAAATTCTGGTCTTAATGCACTATCCATTTGAGCCAATATTTCTTCTTTAATATCCATCATGCCACCCCAATCCATTTGCCGGCATCAATCTCTGCGTCTCTTGTATGTCTAAAGTGCAAACTTAAAGCATCACAAATAGTGTCGTCATATTCGAAAAATATAATAATCTGACCTTTACGACTAAGCACCGCTTCAACTTCAAGCAAGCTACCATCATAGTCTCCGCAAATGCTCACAATCTTATCGCCAGCTTTAAAGCTATTTACTTCTAATTCAGTATTCATCAAGCCACCTCAGCTTTTCTTCATTTTCATTGCTTTCAGGTTCTCAGTAGCTTCGTCCACCATCTCATGAAGCAGTCCAGCCATATCATCCACTTGGTTATCTGCTGCCTGATTCAATAAGGCAGCGATACCATTGCCAGCGACTAAAAACGCAAAATCTAAAGCTTGAGCTGGGTCATTCTTCTGCATACGATCATGAATCTGGCCAATAAAAACTTTGAAGATCTGATCAACCACTTGTTCTGTTGTGCCTTGAAGTACGTTTGTCACATTAATTTTTTGAGCGTTCATAGTTCAAATTCCTCTAAACGCCACACCCGAAGGTGTGGCCAGATCCGTGTTAGTTGCTTTGGAACATATCGAACTGATCTTCGATCAATTTCTTTTTCTGCGCGTAGGCTTGCAGTAATTCCTGTTGATGCTCATTGGTCAAATTCGGCTTAGCTGCATTCATTTGCTGTGCAACTTGTCGAATGTCTTCACCGTTCTTGGCATCAGAGATCAGGAGGGTAAGACCGTTTTTAACTGATCCACTTTTGATCGGGTCTACAGCTGGTGCTTGTGATGTTTCAAACTTGGTGCGTACTTGCTCAATGTTCGCCTGCAGGTACTGGAAGTCTGTTTGCGTCAAAGCATTGTCATTCTCGATCTGTTCTTCGATGTCCAGAATGTCGGCCAGTGATTTCGCCGTATTTAAGGCTTTGGCATATTCCTTTTTCATTTCCGCAGAACTAGGTTGTTTCTTTTGCTGTACCAATGCTTCAGCTTCTTGCTGTAGGCGCTTTAATTCATCTACGCTTAGTTCGCCTTCGGCCGCCTCATTTGATGTTTGATTTTGGACATTCTCAGCTTGTTGAACCGGCGGAATATCTTCTACTGGTGCTTCAACTTCCTGTGTAAAAGTCTTGGTTTGAGTTTGACGTGAGCGCTTTGGTTTTTCTTCTGCAGGTGCATCTGTGGCAACTTCTTTCACAACATTCTGCTTAATACTGTCCAAAGTTTGCGGTGCTGTATTCACTGGCTCAGGTGTTACGTCAATGATTGATTCAAGTTCTTCTTCTTGTGTGCGGATACCCATCAGCACTTCTGGTGCATAGATCCGGCCAAAGAAGGAGGCAGCACGATAGCGAAGCATCTGCTCAGGCATGGTTTGCCATTTAGATCCGTTCTTTTGGTACCAGCCTTCTTTAACTGCCATTTCCATCGATATTTCTGCAGATTCAAGACGCTCACCTGTGCCGGCTTCAATTGCCCAGGCTTTACATACAATGTTACGCAGTTTAATCGTGTGAACTTTTTCCTCTGGCAAGCTCTTGCGAGCGCGCTCATTCCACTTCCAGTCTTTAGTGGTATAGGTCACTTCAATTTCACCACGATCTTCCATTTCAAAGCGAAGCGGTGAATATTTGCCAGAAGTATTAATAGCACCAATAACAAACTGAGATGACCAGGCTGGACGACCTTCAACAATGTAAAGGTTTTGCATAATCATCAGCGGATCTGCACCCATGCGATTAGCCATGTTCAGTGCAATTACACAGTTGGCCAAGCCGTTTGGATTTGGTTCTGAACGATATAGCCAGTTGCCGTTCTGGTCTTTACCATCTTTGAATTTCAATGTATCGCGGTAAACTTCCGGCACCATGGTTGAAGCTGCCAACATTTTCGCAATACGTTGTGCCAGTTCAAAGCCTTCAAGTGAAGTAAGGCCCACTTCAACCGGTTTAGGTGCAGCATGAGCAGCTTGGCGAGAAGTACGAAGTTGTTCAGTTGTCATTACTTGAGAAGTCATTGTGGTATTCCTTATTTTTAAAAAATTAATTACTTACGAAATTTGCAGGTAGCGTACGCAGGGCAGAACTTTTCATTGCAGAGCATTGATTTAGAGTTGCCGTAAAACGTACCGTGTTTAATAATTTTTGCCGCATGGTGCAGTAGTCCTGGATCTTCTTCAGTACCCAGCAGTACTTCTGCAGGTGATTCAATTTCACCGATACCTACGTGCTGACCTTTATCTGTTTTGCCAGTGGTCAGGCCATAAATACGGGCAGGGGCTGTTACTGGTTCCTGTAGAGCATGTGCAGCAAGTACGGTATAAATTCCCATCTGTGGAGCATGGCCAACGGTCTTCACAACGCCGTCACTGCCTACAGCAGCCTTGCCAGTTTTGATATCAGAGATACCCAATTCACCATCTTCATTTTCATAAATGCGGTCGATGGTTCCGGTGAGTTCAATGCCTAGATCTGCAAGGATTAATGATTCACAACGTACTTCCACACCGATAAATTTCTGAGTAGATGCAATTTGGGTGATGTACTTGTGCATCAATGACTGGCCAATTGACTCAGCAGAGTTTTGGTCCAGATCCGACCAATCCACTTCTTCATTCGGTTGCCAGATCTGGTGATGCAAAATTTCTTCGCATTCTTCCAGGCTAACTTCCTCACCGATCAGGTTCAGGTGATCCCACTGAGTTACAGCTTCATGAATTGCAGTACCAAGGCGAGTGCGTGCACCAGCTGGATTACGTTTGTTTAAAAGATTCTTGGCTTCCCAACGTGCAGGGCAATCGAACAGATCGCCTAACGATGAAGCGCGGATCGGGATAATCCGGGTAGGATTGACGTAGGCATTCATGGGCTCACCTTCTTACTGTTGTGCCAAGCAACTAGTTCGGCATAATCAAAATAAAGGGGAGCTTGTTTTGCGGTCCCCATTTTGATTGGGCGTGGAAACGTTGGATCTTTGCGCATAGTGTGGCGAAGTGATTCACGGGTCACATCAAGCAGCTTACAGGCCGTGGGGAAGCTTACTCGAATTGGGTTTTTAGGATGGATTTCTAGAATTGTCATTACTTCACGCCCATACTGAATAGATGAAAGCACTCACCACAAACCAGCAGAACACAGCCAGAATGATGAAGATGATGAAATCACGAAGGTCAGCCAGGAACTGAGCAAATGGCTTTTTGCCCATTTCAGACGGTTTAGGATGTTGATAAAGCACAGGCTTTGTATTGCTTTCGTTTTTAGCAAAAGCCGGAATGTTGCTATGTGATGGATATTGATTCATACTTATCTCGCTTTATTGCAAGCCCGCTAGATTTCCAGTCCGTTGCGGGCTTTTTATTGGGTACGAGATAAATATTAGGCAATCCTAATAAATAAGTAAATAGGTATTCCTAATTTTTTTAGATTTATTTTTCGGTAGGTGTAAAAAAACCGCCCTAATGGCGGTTTAAATATTTAGTGTCTTTTATCGAGATCTACACATATCTCCTCTGTATCTATAGCTCTCAACAACATCATCTACGAGTTTAAACTCCAACCTACACCACATGGTATGGGGAACTGAAGTTCTAGTGTTAATCAAATACCCATTCACTACTGACGTATCTGATTTAGAGCTTGATACTGTTTGACTTTGATTGTACTCAAGGATTTCAAAGTTACTAATAGTATATTCTCTATCTGGGATTCCCATTTCCTCAATCAGCTGTGCTTTGTTTAAACCTTTCTTTGCATCCATTCTTGCTTCAAACTTGGCAACTGTTACGCAAGCCGTTAGGAGAGAGAAAAAGGCGAGTACAATAGGTAAAATTAATAGTTTTCTTAATTTCATTAAACAAACCCTATCCACTCAAGAAGCCAATAAAGAGGCCATATTTGAGCTAAAAAAATATTAAGTGGAATTAAGATGATCCAATTCCACCAATTGTAATTCGTATCAAAGAACATCAAGTAAATTAGTGTTGGAATGCTTCCAACCTGCCAAATCCAAAAAAATAACTTGCCCTTGTCCATTTTATTCCCTTTTATTTATAACTCCGCTCATGGCGCACCATCACACCAATGATCGATATTTTATGGTCTCTTGAAGATATTGTTGGATAGTCTGGGTTTAATGGAACCAGTTCAAATTCTTCACGTCCATATTCATCATAGCCAATTACCCGGTACTTTTTGAAAGTGGCTTCATAGGATCCATTCTGAGCAATCACAAATGAACCAGGTTGTGGTGCTAAAGATGCATCAATTACAAGTGAATCACCTGGTAAAAATTCAGGTGCCATACTCATTCCTTCAACCGTCAAACCAAAGACATCAGAAGGTTTTGCACTTTGATAAGTCGTATAGGTTCTATCTTTAGGATTGATTCCGTCATATTCAACGGTTCCAAATAGACCAGCTTGAACAAAGTCCAAAACAGGAATTTCCATAACTGGCAGGTTATTAAAACTTACGTTGCTGAACTCAGATTTTATTTCTTCATCAGTAGGTTTGCCGATACCGGTAGCTAACCATTTTGAATTTACCTTTAGAAATTGGGCTGCTCGAATCAGGTTCGGGCCTTCCATATTTTTCGATTTACCAGAAAGCCAATCACTAACAGATGGTGGCTTTACCCCAACGGCGCGTGCAAGTTCGACCCCCTTAACTTTCTTAGGTGGTAAAACTTCCATGGCATATTTAAGACGTTCAGCAAGTGTTTTCATTAGGAAATCCTAACACGAAATAAATTAGGTATTCCTATTGAATAAAAATAAGGAATGCCTAATAATTGGATAATTATTTAGGAGAACAACATGAATGATGCACAGCTTATAGAAGCTCTTGGTGGACCAGCTGCCGTTGCTCGATTACTTGGGATCAGAGTTCCATCAGTAAGTGGATGGAAGAAAATCCCTACTGAAAGAAAAATCAGACTTGCTGTTATTGCTGAGGATCGTGGCCTTTCGACCAGAAAAGAACTTTTTCCAGATACCTATCAAGATATTTGGATCGAACTGCGTGATCAGATTGCGTGAGGTAAAGGGCATGTCGGAAAAATTAACTGAAATTGGCACTGTTCGGTGCACAGGGATGGAGAAGGCAAAAGCCACCGCAATTGGGAAGACACGCAACCAAACATTTTCTGAGTATGTAAGAGCATTGATCATTGCTGATATTTCACAAGTTGAAAGTTATGTCTCATTTTTGTCTGAAGAGCTAAGCCTGTCCACGTATACAGCGGATACATTCCGTTTAGAGCTTGCGCCACGCCCGATCAGGGATATCACACCAAAACATACAGGCACAAAAAATGCCCATCTGCGGGAACAGATGAGCATCTTTGCCATTCACTCAGAAAGTAAATGAGGCATGTAACGAATGTTGAATTTAACACGTATCGGGGAGGTTGTGAAGCTATGAATACTGCACAAGTAATTCCGTTTAAGAAGCCTTCACAACCAGCACAAGGGGCTGGAAAGAACATGTATAGCGATAAGTTCGATCAGGGCTATGTTATGTCTAGTCGCTTGTATCGAAAAGAAGTGTGGCCATTCATTAGTGATGCTGCACGTAACGTCTATGCGGAGCTGGAAAACCGCATTAACGGACATAACAAGGAGTCTGATTTTGTCAGCTACTCACAACTTCAGGGCAGTGATCTACCAGGTGCACGTCAATTGGGCCGTAAAACTGTATCTGCGGGCTTAAAGGAACTTATTAAATACGGCGTTATTAGTGTTGTTGCTAGCGGAAAACAAGGCATGAAGTCTTATCGAATTAATGAGATTTCTATCAAAGATCGGTTCACTAAGGGAACTAGTTCACCTACGACACCAGTTCCACCAGTGAACCAAACTAGTTCACCTACGACACTAGTAACTAGTTCACTAGGGGAACACACAATAGATACACCTATAGAATCTTTAGAAAATAATAAGAATAAAGCGCCGTCTGAATTTGTTCCTCAGGATCGTGGTGCTTTGAATTTTATTGATTACCACTCTGACGATCAAAAGCTGTACACGCTGAAAGATCTATCTGGGACCTACCCAATCAAACAGGATTTCATGGCTCAAGCAGCTGTGAGTTTTCCAAAGCTGTCACAAGACATCGTACTTGAACAACTCAAAGAGCTGGCGCAATGGTCAGTTGGTCAACCTGAACGCATTTCTCAAAAGTGGATGACCACCTGGTTGAACTGGTTACGCAATTACCAGCCGGCAAAACCGAAGGCAGATCCAAAACAACCTAAGGCTGAACAACCCAAACGCCATCGTTATGGCCAAGGTGTAATTCCACGAGGTGAATCATGAGCAATATTCAATTATTCCAGGACGCATTCGTTGTTGATTTTCCAGCTGAGATTGCAGATCAGGTCTTAGGTCGGATGCAGGCACTGTACGGTGAAATGTTCGATAAAAAATACGGATATATCAATCCAGCAGAGCTGCAATTCACTGTTTGCACGGTGTTGAACGGTTTGAAACCTGCAGAATTACATCGTGGTTTAGAGCGTATGAATTCTGAAAAATGGTGCCCATCACTTCCTGAGTTTCGTTCATGGTGTGTGCATGACGGCGATTGGTGGACAGCTGAACAAGCATGGGCCAAAGCTTTAAATTTTGAAGCAGATCCAACCAATAAGATTACGACCTTGGCCAAACGTGCACTGGATGAAGTACGCCACATACTCAAAACCGAAGGCCAGAAAGCAGCTCATTTTGCATTCAGAGATATTTACAGCGATTACCTGGATAAAGCTAAAAAATCCGGACGTGTTCAAGTGATGTATGTACCACCGGTAAAACCAGTAGCGATTGAGCATAACGAGAAGAATCGTAAAGGCGTGCCATGTCCACCTGAATTGGCGGCAAAAGTGAAAGGTGTTTTTAATCGTACAGGTGGTGCAGCATGAGTATCAGTCAATCACACGGCCACATGTTTGAACTCACGATTGAAATCGTTTTGTTCATTACGTTCCGTAGGCAGAAAACCTATGTGCAGGATGTTCTGGATGATGTGGTTTCAGACGTAAGCAAAAGAACTGTGCAGAAGTATCTGGCATCACTTGAGAAGCTTGGATACATCACAGGCGATAAAAAATACCCACAAGGCTTCCTGCCAACTGAAAAATCAAAACAACTGTTTGGGGCTGGTACATGACTGGAACCCGTTGGAGTGAAAAACAGTTAGAAGTTCACTTGAATAAGCACAATTTACGCAAGGAATGCGCGTCAGTGCAATTTAAAAACAAAATTGAAGCAAAGACACATGAAGCAGAACAAAACGCCGTAGACGCGAAACTAGAGCTAAATAGCGTAGGGGGTGGAAAAGTCATTTTAGATTTTAATTTGCCGGCCATTCCTCCATCGGTAAACCACTACTGGAAGAAATCTGGACGCGGTTTCAAGTTGAGTGATGAGGCAAGAGATTTTCATGATCTGGTCAGTATGTTGGTACCGCCAACCAGAACAGCAGCACGGTTAAAACTGGAGGTGACGTTTCATTTTCCGAATCGGTTAAGACGGGATATCGATAATTATTTGAAAGCAACGATTGATAGCCTGGTGAAGTGTGAATTTTGCGTAGATGACGAACAGTTTGATGAGCTGATAGTACGCCGGGGCAATGTGGTTAAAGGCGGATTACTCAAAATAAAAGTGATGGAAATTTAAAGTGAATATAGGGGTTGCTATGGGAAGTTCTATGGGGCTGCAACTGGTTGGTGGGGAGTGTGGAGAGGGGGTATATACGAACGACCCTCGCGCGCGCGCGCGTTTTATCAATCTGCATACCAAAAAGAAGGTCAAAGAGTTCAAGTTAAAACTTAGAAATTACAAGCGTCCAGACTTCAACAGAATGATTCTGGACTTAGGCAAATGCGGCTGGACACACGAAAAGATTGCAGACGTTCTGCCGGTGTCTGGTGCTTCTACAGTTTCAGAATGGGCGCGTGGTGGTGTACCGAACTATGACAACGGCCATGCATTCATTTTGCTGTGGCAAACAGAGACAGGCATTGTGCGCTACCCACTGGAAGGTGAATGGATGACATACAAGTACAAGATTGGCCAGATGGATATTTTTGAAGACGGCGGCCTGTGTGATCAGGTCATTGATGAGTTGGATCGGGAGTTGGGATTGTGAGAGATTTTAAGGTTGGCCAAACTGTAACGCACGACAGTCCATGCTGGAAACCACAAGGCAAGCTAACCATTGTAAAAGTAGATATTGGCCGTCGTAGTGGATTAAAAATTATTACTGCGACTGATGAAAGCGGAAAGGAGTTCACCGCTGTAGAGGGGGTATTTCATGCCACCTGACTACACGCATATCGAGCATGACGGCACGCCGTGGAAGAACGTTGGCAATGACTGGTTCTTCTGGCGTGAATTGTGGGGATGGATTCAGTATGTGGGGCCGAAGAATAGTAATTTTTTTAATAAGTTTAGGTAGAATGGCGATCAATTTATAATAAGGATTTATTTAATGTGGGAATGTATTGTCAATGCATGGGCTTGGTTGGGGAGTAATTCTGGTCAAGTTCAAACTTTTATTGGGATAATAGCTCTTGGTTTCGCAGTTCTGGGATATTTTAAAGTTTTAAAGCAAATAAAAATATCTAATCAGCAAACAAATTTAGCAGTAAGACAAGAGGAGTTAAGTCTTAATTTAAATATTATAAATATGACAAATCAAAACATTGAGAAAATTGGCAAAATGCTAATTCAGTTATCATTGTTGCAAAAAGAACTAGAAAGTATCTATCAAAAACTTTTAAATATTGGAGACCCCGATGCTTCAATTATAAAAAAGAATATGGATAGCTTGGAAGGACAAAGAATAGAACTAGAAAATAATAGAAAGTTGCTTGCTGAGTTAGCAGAAGCTAGTTTGATGGGAAGTAAAGGGGACCATAAAAATAGAATTGACCACATAAATACTCTTAATAAGATCCTGATCGGATCTAGTAACAATGTCATTGAATATCATTTGATGATTTACGATATCGAGGGTATTAAGAAAGAAAAAAATTTAGAATGATTTAATCACCCAACAAACCCCAACACCCATACCCCCACAGTAACCCTATTCAATCAACCACTGAATAGGGTTTTTTTATGGCAGCTCGCAAAGTAAATACACCAGGTGCACCAGAGAAAGCACCGGAACCAGTCAGCACAGCAGAACAGGCCGATGCAGCGTTAGAGCACATCACAGGTCAAGGCGCTGAATCACAAGACCAGTCTACTAATGAAACTAGTTCACTAGGTACACCAGTTGAACCAACTGCAGAAGAACTGGCAGCCAAAAAGGAATATGAAGAATTCCTTCAATGGCGAAAAACCAAAGGTGAAGCAGCACAACCACCTACACAGCATGCACCTACATCCAATGCACCTACCGACCCAACAGCAAAGCGTACGCGCCAAGTTGTAGGCCCTAACGGTTGGATCACCGAGGAGTACTAACCATGTGCGGTGGATTCGTAGGTAAGGCCATTAGCACTGTAACGGATGCCATTGGCCTGACTGATACCAAGGCAGCATCCAAGGGCTATGACGCTCAGGCAGCGGAAGCCAAAGCCCGAGCAGAGGCACAGACAGCGGAAAACGAACAGGTGGCACAGCGTAAAAAGCGTAAAGCTTCTGAAGTGCTTTCTTCTGGATCTTCTCAGGACGAGAAGAAAAGCACGTTAGGAGGCTGATATGTGTGGTGGAAAGTTAAGAGGCTTATTTGGCGGTAGCATCAAGGACTTTGGTAAAAACCTTCAGAACTACTCCAAAGACCAGGCTGCTGAAAACTCACCAGAAGCCCAGCAATCAAAACAGGACAATGCACAGGCTGCCATGAAAAAGCGTCGAGCATCGGAAGTCCTGAGTGCTGGTGATAGCAATAAGAAATCAACACTAGGCGGTTAAGGCATGAGTGATCGAGCAAGTCAAATTTGCAAACGGTTAGGTGAGCTTCGGGCAGAACGTGCCAAATACGAAGCGCACTGGACTGAATGCTACAAGTACGGAGCACCTGAGCGCCAACAGTGTTTTAGCGGTAGTTCAGGTACCGAAGGCACCAGAGAGAAACAGCGTGCTGATTTGCTGGATTCTACTGCTGCCGAATCAATCCTGATCTTTGTATCTAACCTGATTGCAGGTACCACACCTGCAAACGCGATCTGGTTTAAAGCTGTGCCTGATGGTATGGACGATCAAGCAGAACTTACACCAGGTGAACACTGGCTTGAACAGGTCGCACAATTCTTATTTCGCAATATCCACGGCGCAAACTTTGACAGTGAAATCTACGACATGATCATTGATTTCGCCGTTGCTGGCTGGGGTGTGGTTTATCAAGACATTGACCGTGAAAAAGGTGGTGGCTTTACATACCAGTGCTGGCCAATTGGTGAATGCTTTATTGCTTCTACACGTCCAGACGGGCAAGTAGATACGATTTACCGCGAGTACACCAAAACCGCTGCACAGCTGGTCAGTGAATTTGGCGAACACAAAGTAAGTGATGCCGTGCGTAACACTTACCAGACTCGACCAGATGACCGTTTCAAGATTGTGCATGTGATTGAACCACGCAAGGTCAAGGCATCAATGACCAACCGTGTATTGCTGCCAAAGAATATGCCGTTCGCTTCATATCATGTGGAAGTGGATGGAAAAAATATCCTGAAGGAATCCGGCTATAACGAATTCCCATGTGCGGTACCACGTTTTAGAAAGATTCCAGGCAGCGTGTATGGCATTGGCATCATGTCCACGGCGTTACCAGATGCTAAATCAGCCAATGCCTTGATGCGTGACACCTTACGCAGTGCTGAGATTGATGTACTTGGTTTCTGGATTGCTGAGGATGACGGCATTTTAAACCCACGTACTGTGCGTATCGGTGGCGGCAAGATCGTTACTGCAGGAAAGGTGGATTCAATGAAGCGCCTGGATAGTGGAAAAGGCTTTCAGGTCGCAGATCCGCTGTTAGATCGGATTCAGTCCAGCATCCGCCGTAAGTTGATGGCGGACAGCCTGCAGCAACACTACAACACACCGCCTACAGCAGCAGAGATTTATGCACGTGTCGATATGATCCGGCAGCAACTTGGGCCGCTATATGGCCGTGCACAGGCTGAATTACTTGTTCCTATCCTTGATCGTGCTTTTGGTCTGGCATATCGGGCAGAAGCATTAGGCGAAGCACCAGAGGATCTACAGGGACGCAATCTTTCATTCAAGTTTATTTCACCCCTGGCACGTGCTCAAAAGCTTGAGGAAGTGGCCAGTATTGAGCGTCTGATGGCTTCACTTGGATCAATTATTGAAGTCGCTCCGGATGCATTGGACAACATCAATCTTGATGCCGTACCGCAAGTCTTAGCAGCTGGTCTAGGTGCACCAACTTCAATCATGCGTACCACTGATGAACTTCAGGCATACCGTGAACAGAAAGCACAGGCACAACAACAGGCAGCTGCACAGGAACAAGAAGCAGCTATGGCGCAGCAGATGACAGGTGCAGTTGCACAGGGCATGGGTAAAGGTCTGGAAGCACAAATGGTCAGTGAGGTGATGCAATGATTTTAATTATCGCTGTTTTAGCAATTCTTTTACTGATTGCGTGTGTCGGTTTACATGTCCTCAATGAAGGTGTGAAGGAGGCTCATAAGGTTGCTGATGATTATGAGCAGCGCTGGGATGATGAGCTAAAAACATCAAGCAACTTACGCAATGAAAAGCACCATGAGTGGGAACGAGCAGAGGTACTACAAGGGCAGGTTTTCGCATTGGAGCAGGATATTGCCAATCTTAAGGCCCAGCCTGATCAGGAATTTAAAGAACTGCTCCAGGAGCAAGAGGACGAATTAGGTTTTGGCCACCACGTCAAATGGCGTTCACATCGTAAACCAACGGCGCTGACCTATCAGATGCATTTCGATATGGACGTTAATGGCCAACGAATTTTAGAAGAACTCACCGTGCGATTTAAACGCAATGCTTTCACGGATAACGAACGTGAGACATGCCGCCGTTTAGGTCGTGCCGAAGTCGTGGACTTCATTATCAACCGAATTAACACAGCAAATGACCCTCGCTATGACGAGAGCCTAGAACTAGCACACATGGAGCAAGACAATGGATGAACAACAGAACCCAAACCCAGAGAACGTACCAGCAGTTGAACCAGTTCCAACTCCAGAACCAACTCCGGGAGCAGAACCACAACCGACTCCGGGCACTCCGCCAGCAGATCCAGCACCAGGTGAACCAAACGCGGCACCAGTTGAAACAGATCCAGCAAAAGCGGTACCAGAATCTGCCGATGCCTATAGCGTTTCAATTGATGGCTTCGATTTTGATGCATTTAAAGCGGATAACGCTGAAGTACTGCAATCATTCCATGCTGAAGGCATGACCAACAAGCAAGTTGAAGCAGTCGTTAAAGCCTATGAGCAGCATCAATCCGTGCAAATGGAAGCATTGCAGGAAGAATGGGGTAATGACTTTGGCGCAAATGTGAATCTGGCTAAACAGGCCATTGAAGCATTAGGTTTTCAGGCTTCGGATCTAGACTCGCCAATCGGTGCGTTAAAGCTGGCGGCCGCTATTGGCAAGCATATTCAGGAAGATTCACCGCCATTTAACACACAGCAAAACGGTGGAGAATCCATTCAACAATTAATGCAGTCGGAAGCCTACTTGAACGACAAGCACCCAGACCATAAACGCGTCTATGCGCAGGTTGAACAGGCTTATGCGAAGCAATATCAATAAGGGGGATTTAGCCAATGGCTAACCAAAACAAAATCACAGCGGCGTTTGTTCAACAGTTCCATGACACATACGACGTTGCGGCACAGCAAAACGAATCACGACTGCTTAAAACCGTTGTGAACCGTGGAAAAATTGAAGGTGAATCATTCACCGTCAACGACATGGGTTCAGTGGAAATGCAGGCTTCTGGTGCTCGCTATGGTGACACTCAGTGGACTCACCCAGATGTAGGTGTACGTACCGCGTTAATGTCTGATTGGGATCTATTCATTCCAATTGAACCGCGTGACCTGCCTAAGCTAAAGGCAATGCCGCAAGACAAATACATGAAGTTGTTGATCAGCGCACGTGAGCGCAAGATTGACGACATTATCTATTCAGCGCTTGTCGGCTCAGTGACTCGCAAAGTGGTAGACGATGCCGGCACAGCAACTGTTTCGACAGTGAACCTGCCAGCAGGTCAAATCATTGCACCGGCTTTCGGTACGCTGAAGCAGCAAATCACCAAAGCAAAATCACTATTCCGTGCGAACGAATGTGATGAGCAGAACGGTGAAGAAATCTTTATCACTTACACCTCTGATGTGCTTAACGCATTCCTGAATGACACCGTGCTGACCAACTCGGATCACGTCAACGTTCAGATGTTGCAGAACGGCGCAGTGGGTCATAAGTGGTTAGGTGTGACTTGGGTTGCTTATGAAAAAGTAGGGCAAGGCGCTACCGTCGGAACCAAACGTCTAGCAATGTACTGTAAGTCTGCCGTTCATTTCGGTGATGCAGATATTACCAGCTTCGATATCTCGACTCGTCCGGATAAGAAGAACGTAAAACAGGTTGGTGGCGTTCATTCATTTGGTGCTGCACGTGCCAATGAGAAGAAAGTCGTAGCGATTGACTACACACCGGCTTAATTAAAGGGGCTTTGGCTCGGCATCTTGGGCATGGGGTGTCAGGTCTTTTTTTTAGGAGCAGCCAAAATGATTCAACTTCTGATGTGTCTTTTTGGTTTTCATGGTGCAACTGAGATTGGTACTGATGCCAAGCCAGAGTGCCGCAATTGTTTGAAAGAAGTTAAATAGGAAAAATTACAATGAGTAAAGCAGTAACAGAACAAGAACTAGCAGAAAAAGCAGTAGCACCGCGTGTGACTAAAGATCAGATCGAAGCTCTTATGGATCGTGTTGCATATGTGACTGTGCAGCAGCCAGGTGATACAACTTCAACGTTTGTGCATGCTTACCTTGATGGTAAATTTTTCTTAGCAACGGGCTTTAGTGGTTGCGTAAATAAAGAAAACTTTGATGCTGGTATTGGTTTGCATTTGGCTCTTAGCAATGCTGAGAAGCAGGCAGAAAATAAACTTTGGGAACTGGAAGGCTACCGCTTGTTCCGTGGCTAACACCCAACAAACCTAACCAAAGAAGCCTTCAAGATCATTAAAACTTGAGGGCTTTTTTATGTCTATTACAACCAGAACATCTATCGTCAATCATGCTTTAAGCCTGATCGGGGATAGCAATATTGCATCTTTTGATGAGAACACGGCACGTGCTGAACGCTGCCGCAATATCTATGACCAGGTGCGGAAATCCATTCTCCGTGATCATCCTTGGTCGTGTGCAAAGAAACGTACCATTCTTGCGCCAGTCACCACATATCCGGCCTTTGGTTATACCCATTCTTTCCCATTGCCGCGTGATTTCATCCGGATCATCAGCGCCAATACTGAAAAATACGAAGTCGAGAATCGCTACATTCTGGCCAATACCAATCGGATCAATCTTGAATATATCTTTGACAACGATAACGAAGATTCTTGGGATTCAATGCTGGTTGAAGCCATGTCACTCAAGATGGCCGCAAAGCTATGTAAACCGAATACCGGTAGTGATGCAGCAGGGCAATCGGCAGAAGCGCAGTATCGTGATCTGATCAAGCGTGCACGTACAATCAATGCGCAAGAACGACCTTCTGAAGACATCGTGTATGAGGAATCACGCTATATCGGGAGTCGCTACTAATGAAGCAATGGCTACTCAAAAACAACCTGTCCAGTGGTGAGCTGTCACCGTTACTGCATACTCGAACTGATGTGCAGCAATATGCCAACGGCGCTAAAAAACTACTGAATGCAATCCCACTGGTAGAGGGGGGAGCAAAGAAACGACCAGGTACTAAATATCGCGGCATCTTCACTGGTGCATTGCGCCTGATTCCTTTTGTACCGAACTCGGATAACCCGTTTCTATTGATCTTGGGGATTAATTCCCTGCAGGTGTATGACCCTTTAACGCAATCCGTGGTCCATACAGGAAGTACGCCGTATAACACAGCTACTAAAGTTACACAGATCCAGGTGGCACACTCACGCTATCGCATGTTCTTTGTCCAAGGTGATCATCCGGTACATCGTCTGGTCTGTAGCAAGGACTTTGATAACTGGAATTTTGATCAATTCACTTTTGTCACCGCACCGGTGGATGAAATTAACACTACACCTAACGTGGCATTAAAGCCAAATGGCACAGATGTTGGCAAAACCATCACATTGACTGCTTCATCATATCCAAACTGGAAAAATACTGAAAACTACATCATTGGTGAGCGTGTTATTCACCTGCTTAAAACATGGGAAGCGGTATCAGATAACTCTGCATCCGAGCCGACGGATCTGAATGATAAGTGGCAGGAAGTCGCTTGGTATGACATTCCAGTTTTTAATGTTTCTCACATTGGCGCAATCGTAAATATCAACGGTGGCCAAGTCCGTATTACTACGATCACATCGGGTACAGTGGTTTCAGGTGAGGTGCTAGTCAAACTCAATGCAGACGTTCAGGCCATTGCCAAATCATGGACCTTAAATACTGCAGCGTTTACTGCAGAGACTGGCTACCCATCCACGGTGACATTCTTCAAACAGCGTCTGGTCTTTGCCAATACCAAGAACAACCCGAATCAGTTATGGGTTAGTGCAATTGGTAACGATGGTGATTTCCTAGAAGCAACGGACGATGCCAGCGCGTTTTCTATGGCTTCATCATCCGCACAGGCAGACAACATTCTGCACCTGGCACAGCGTGGTGGTGTGGTGGCGCTTACTGGTGGATCTGAGTTCCTGATTAGTTCAACCGGTGCATTCACACCTGCATCTGCACAGATCGAACAGCATACAACCTACGGCGCACAGTCCAATGTTCGTCCGTGTCTGGTAGGTAATGAGCTGCTATTTGTCCAGCGTGGTGGTAATCGTCTACGTGCGCTGTCTTATCGTTATGAAGTAGACGGTCTGGTCAGTCCGGAGCTGTCAGCCATTGCACCACACATTGCTGAAGACCATGGCGGTATCAAGGAACTAACCTATCAGCAAACGCCGTATAGCTTGGTCTGGATGGTGCTGAATGATGGCATGGTGGCCAGTATCACTTTAAACCGCGATCAGGAAATGAATGCCTGGGCACAGCATGACTTTGGCGGATCTGTACGATCAATCTGTGCATTGCCACAAGCTGCCGGCAATGATCTGTGTTTCATGCTGATTCAGCGTAAAACTTCGGTTGTGCTTGAGCAGCTGGACGAAACATCATTCATGGATTGTGAGATTGCACATAACGGCGCATTAGCAAACAGAAACCTGCATAACAGCACACAGTACCGATTCCAGAATGCAGATGGCTATTTCTACGATGACAACCAGCCAACATCCGGCACGTGGTTTGCTGGCCAGCCGTTCAATATGGAAGTTGAGTTTCTGCCACCGGATCACAGCCAAGTTCCCAATACTGCAATGTTCCATAAGATCCAGGCGCATGAAACGGTTTTATATATTCGCAATTCAATTGGTGGCCAGTGCAATCAGTACGATCTGGAACACAAGTCATTTAACCAGTCTGCATTCCAGAATCTAACCTATACAGGACCGGTCAGCGTCAGCATGAATGGCTGGTCGACCTTGCACGAAATGGAATTAAAAATAACACACAACAAACCGCTGCCTTTCCACGTCCAAAGTGTAGCTATGTTGGTATCAATGAATGAGAGATAAAGATGCTTGTACGTGCAGCAACACTAAAAGATTTAGACACGCTTGTTGACTGGGGCAAGCGTCTGACCAATGAATCACCACGCTTTAAAAAACAGGGCTTTGATGAAAAGCGGGCTAGAAATGTATTTGCTTATCTGATTGATAAACACGGATCAATCTTGATAGTAACAGATGAATACTCGAATCCGGTCGGCACATTAATTGGTGCATTAGATACTGACTGGCGCACAGGGCAAACACTGGCGTATGAACAGGGGCTTTATGTCCTGCCTGAGTATCGTAAATCTGGTGCAGCCAGTGATCTGATTGAAACATTCAAAGTATGGGCGGCTATGAATAAGGCTGACCGTATTCAGGTCGGCACCATCACCGGTATTCATGCGGATCGTACTGTAAGTCTATATGAATCATTAGGCTTTGAACTGGTCGGCTATGTGCTGGAAATGGAGGTCTAATCATGTGCAATCCAGGCGGAATCATGCAAGGCGTTCAAAACATGGCAAATGCTCAAATGGCAGATGCTGTGTCCAAAGGTAATGCCAAAACTATCAATTCAGTCGCACGTGCAGAAGCCGAAAAGATGAAGCGGCAAGGCAAAAGCAATGCTTCAACAGCACGTGCACAGGCTGCGGAAAATGGTGTGAATGTTGATGTAGGTGCAGCAGCAATGCTTCAGGATGAGCATATTTCTGATGCAGCCTATAACGCATCAATCAATATTTCAGATGCTGGACATCAGGCCAAGCAAGTTCGTATTCAGGGAAAAATGCAGCGTAATAATTATGCAATGCAGGCAGCTTCTGACTTCATCGGTGCGGCAACACCAAAAGGAGGGTGGAAGTAATGGCGTTAATTCCAAAATCTCAAGGTCGCAATACATCCCGGCCTGTTATGCAGCAACACACTCCAATGACTGGTCTTTCGAAAATTGGAGAAACCATTGGTGGCGTTATTGATGAACGCAGACGAAAATCCGATGAAGCCGATGTATCTGCCAAACGTGCAGAGCTTTATCACAATGATCTAGCAGAGAAAGAAGCCAAAGTTAAGCTAGATGATGTGCTGACTACAGAGCTATCAGAGCAGGTTACATTGCTTAAAAACGATGTGGCCAACGGTGCAATGAATGCTGATGTAGCCAATAAAACATTACAGCAATGGTCTGAAAAACGTTTCAAAGATATGGAAGGTGAGCTGCCCGGGCATGCACACCAGGCATTAAGTCAGCACTGGTCCAGCAATGTAAGTCGTAATGCGACGGCATTCCTGCCATTGCAGTTGAGTGCTGACAACAAAAAAGGCGAAGTGCTGGCTGATCGTTATCTTGAGATCGGTACGCGTATGGATCGTGAAGCCGGTGCGGAATACGTCAAATCCAATATTCAAAGCTTGAACATACCAGAAGCACAAAAACAGGCGCTGATTTATAAATACCAAGGCGCACGTGATTTGCAAGATATTGACGGACGTATCACCAGTGCCATTGAAAATAAGGACACGGCCAGCCTGCAGCAGCTTGTCACTGAAATGGATAACGGTGGTTTTGGTTATACAGACGGCCCAACGCTACAACAAAAGAAAGCCCAGGCATTAAGCCGGATCGAAGCCATCAATAAACAGGTTGAAGTTGAGGAAAATAAGCGTCTGCAATTAGCCGGCAAAGTTCTGAATGATTTTAAATCTCAGGTGCTGACTGGTCGTGCCTTGGATGATGATTATCTGGCAAGTGTAGGCGGTTCAGTTGCTGGTACTGAACATGAAGCTGAATATAACTTCTACAAATCACAATCAAATAACTTCCAGCAGTTTTCCAACCTGTCTACAACCGAGCAGCTGAAGCGTATCAATCAGCAGAAAGCTGCTATGGCCAATAGCAAATCAGCAGATCCAGCGACTGAGGAAAAGATTTTAGGTGTGTACGAGTCTATCCATAAGGAAAAGACAGAAACATTAAAAAATAATCCAAATCAGGCAGTCCGTGAAGCAGGTTTAGAAACACATAGCCTGAATGCTGGTGAACTAAAAGCCAATCCTAAATCATTTGCGGCTAAAGCGATTGATAACGGCGTGAGCCAATTAGCGCTTAAAGATCCAAACATTGTGGTGAAGCCCATTGCTTCAGAAGATCTACCAGAAGCCAAACAAGCGTTTGAAGCCAAGTCTGTGAATGACAAACTGGACTTCATTGGCGAACTCATCAACCAGTCTAAAGGCGTACCCAATGGTAGCAAGATCTGGTCTGCAACCATGGGGCAGCTTGGCGGTGGTGATCTAACATACCTTATGGCGGGTGTAGCGCGTGCTAACAACTATCGTTCACGTGATGGTGAAGATGTAGCAGCAGCGATTATTTCCGGTACTCAGGCGCTTAAGAATAAGCAGCTGATCATGCCGAAAGATGATCTTCTAAAAACAAAGTTTAATGAATATGTGGGTAATTCTGTATCTGGCGAAACTGCCAATATGACGTATTCAACATTCAAATCGATCTATGCGCATTTGATGGAACGTGGCAATGCACAAGGTGGAACAAACGAAACCATTGAAACCAGTATTGCGAATGCGGCTTTAAGTATGGCTACAGGTGGCGTATATGACCAAGGCTTAAAGTATGGTACCGGCAATAAAACATGGAAAGTATCCAAACCCTACGGTATGGATGATGATCGTTTTGAAAGTGAAGTCAGCAAAGGCTATGCCGCGATTTCTCAGGCCACTGGTATCAGCACAGCCGAACTGCAAGATTTACGCCTACGCCGATCTGACAAGCGATCCAAGAGAGGCGAAATCCAATATGACCTGATCAATGAACGTGGTGCGCCGTTGCAAGTGGGTGGCGTGATGTGGCGGATCAATATGCAGGGAGCAACCAAGTAATGAGTAACTGGCTATCTGAATACTCAAGCAGTGATCAAAAGCAGGTTGATCAACTTAATGCACCAGGTGTGAGTTATGCACCCATTGAGCAAAAAGAAGAATCCAGCGCATTGTTTAAAGTGGCTGCACCGTTGCGTGGTGCGGCAGCTGGCTTTGCCAAAGTCGGTGATGCGATTGCTGCGCCGATCGATGCCGTTGTGGACCGTGTTTCATATTCCTTGGATGATGTGGGTAAAGAGGAATTTAGCGAGCCATATTCTGCCTATAAAGAGCGCAAGCAAAAGGCACGTGATGATCTGGTCTATGAATCGATTGATTATCTGCAAGATAAAGAGAATACCGGCACAGTCGGCAATATTGCATTCAGTTTAGGCGACTATGCGACACGTGCGGTGGTCGGTAGTGCGGTCGGTGGCGTAGCAGGTGCGGCAGCTGTCACTGGCGGATCTGAAACTAATTATGTTTATGGCGACCTGACCCGTGACGGCGTGGATGAAGAAACCGCTTTAAAAGTTGCTTTGACTGATGGTGCTGTGGCTGCGGTATCAACGGCTTTGCCTATGTCTTATGGTTTTAAAGGCACAGGTGGAATTATTAAAGATGGTCTACTTTCCGTTGGTGGCGCATCTGGTCTATCCATTGGTGGCCAAGCGGTATCAGGTCAGGTGCTGGAATCTGAGGGCTACGACAAACAGGCGAAAAAATACGAGATCAATGCTGAAACGGTTGGCACAGATCTACTACTGAATACTCTGTTTTTTGGTGCAGCACGTGGAGCCAATCGCTATCTGAACAAAACGCCTGAACAGTTGGGCGCAGAGATCGATGCAGAACGTGCTGCACTGGTTTTGAATGAATTGGAGTTTGAAGATACGCTGGCACCAGTGAAGCCAGCCAATCCGGTTCAGGCCAATAACCATATTAAAAACTTGGATGCTTCTGTTGAAGCAATTCGCATGGGTCGACCGGTAAACGTGGTGCATCCGGTGAAGGGTGAGGACAAGCAGAAGCCTGTTAATTACGACACCATGGCTCTACCAACCAATGCCAAAACGATTGCACGTAAAGCACAACAGGCCGGGATTCCTCCAAATGTAGCTTTAACGATTGCCCATATTGAAACTGGCGGCTCATTTAGCCATACAGCCAAAAACCCAACATCTACTGCGCACGGTTTATTTCAGGTACTGGATAAGTCCTGGAAGAACTTAGGCGGTGGTGATCGGGCGAATATTGACGAGCAGATCCGTATCGGCTTCAAGCACATGAAGCAGGCAGAAAGCCATATCAAGAAAAGCATTGGCCGTGAGCTACAACCGCATGAGCATTATTTAGGGCATTTACTGGGACCGGGTGGAGCGTCTGCAATATTAAAAGCAGATCCTAATGCAAAGCTGATTGATGTGGTTCGCAAGTACGATCCAAAGAATGCCAATGACATTGTGAAAAACAATGCTATGGAGGGCATGACGGTCGGGCAAGCAATTGGCAAATGGCGTAATAAGTGGAACAGTCTAAGCGCTCGATATGGTGGCAATGGTACCAGCACTGCAATCGGCATGGATGGATCAAGCTATGACATGGCTTATGAGGTCAAATCACTGGATGAACTGATTGCATCTAATGATCTCGCCTATGGAGTCAATCCGCTTTATCCATCTGAATTACAACCGCGTGACCGTACCCGAGAAGCATCACGTCAACAGATTGAACGTATGGCTGAGAACCTGAATCCTGAATGGTTAGGTGAGTCCAATATGTTATCTAATGGTGCTCCAATTATCGGCATGGATAACGTGGTGGAGTCAGGCAACGGACGTACGCTGGCCATTGCAAAGGCTTATGAATCGGGCCGTGCTGAAGAATATCGGGCATTTCTGGAACAGTATGCAGCAGAGCGCGGCATTGATATTGCTGGCATCAATAATCCTGTTTTAGTCCGGACACGTTTAACTGATACTGACCGTGTGCAATTTACTCAACTTGCCAATCAAGCCGATGTGGCGCAGTACTCCGCAACCGAACGTGCTGTGAGCGACTCAGATCGTCTGCCTGATGCTTCTTTGCTGAAGATCAACAATGATGGCTCAATCAATTTAGATGGCTCTATGGACTTTGTACGCGGTTTTGTGGGGTCATTGCCAAAGTCAGAACAGGGCACAGTGATTACCGGTGACGGACGTTTAAGCCAGGAAGGAAAACGCCGTATTGAATCTGCGATTATGCAGCGTGCTTATGATGATTCATCACTGATTGGCCGTATGGCTGAGAATCTGGATGATGACAGCAAGACTGTATTGAATGCCTTGTTACGTGCTGCACCGCAATTGGCACAACTGGACAGCCTAGTGAAACAAGGTGGTCGACATCAAAACACTTTGGCCAAGGATCTGGCACAGGCAGCGCAAAAGCTCAGTGATCTGAAAGCCAATGGCCAGACCGTACCAGATTATTTAAATCAAGGTCAGCTCATCGATGATGGACTTTCACCTGGTGCGCGTGATTTCCTGAATGTCTTTGATCAAAACAAGCGTAGTACAAAAGCCATTGGTGAGAACATCCAAGGCAAAATCGATGAGATTGATGCCATGGGAGATCCGCGACAAGGTTCGCTGTTTGGTGATGGTCCAGAAGAATCAGCCGCCTTGGATATCATTATGCAGAATCCGGATCAGCAGATTTCAGTCAGCCGTATGCGTCCTGATGGAGAAATGGAAGAAATCACCATGTCTTTACGTGAACGACTGGATGAGCTGGAAGCTGAAGCACGTCAGGCACAGCAAGATATTTTCGCAAGGGAAACAGCGATTAGTTGTGCTTTACAGTTTGGGGAATAATTAGGCTGTGCTAGATTGTTCTCTCAATTAAAAAATATTAGGGGTAGTTAATGGCTTATAAAGTAAAAGTTCGTTTTCAAGATACGAATGAAGAGATCGAATTGATAGAAGAGTCATACAATAATAATGGCGCTTTACTCTTTTTTTACCATGATTCTAGTGGTAATTATCTACAGAATAACCTAACACCTTTTAATAAGTGGGCAGCTCATTCAATTTTTGAAGGAATGGGAGCTATGCTTGGTAAACGCCTTGTTCTAGTTGTCGAAAAAAGCGAAACCTAAATCGATCTATTTCTCTTTACCCAACAAACCAATTTAAAAAACATGCTCAGATGATGAAAATTATCTGAGCATTTTTATTATGAAATACCGTAAAAAACCTGTAGTGATTGACGCGATTCAATTAACTGAAACAAATTTTATCGACGTTGAAAAATTTATCGGTGTTGGTGAAGATACCCATCGTCACTACAACAATGAGGTTGATTTCCTAAAGCATAAAAACCCTTGTGGATTGCACATTAAAACACTTGAAGGGCTAATGATTGCCTCTATTGGCGACTACATCATCAAAGGTGTTAAGGGGGAGTTTTACCCATGCAAGCCTGATATTTTTGAAGCTACATATGAGGTGGCTGAATAATGAAAGACCAATGCAAGGCCGCCGTAGCTAAAGCACTCGGCAAGGCCACACTAAACCAGCAAGAAGCCACCGATATTGAAAACCGGATCAAGGACGCGATGAAGTCTTTGGCCAAACAGGATATCCAGAACTGGCGCAATTTATCCGATGCTGAAAAACTGGTGAAAGCCGGTGAGTTTGTGGCACAGGATATTCAGGCGCAATTAAAACAAAAGCATGCTATTGCTGCACGCGACATTCTCACTCAGAACAAAAACCTTGCGCAGCTGGATCATCCAACCCTGTCAGCCAGTGAAGTGGTAGACCGTATGGTGGCACCGCATGGAGATATGTCCGGCGTTCAATCGATTGACTCTAAAGCACGTGCCATTGCATCTGTTTACCGTGGTGAGCTGGTGGACTTCTACACCAATGTAAAAGGTGCTTTAGGCGTATTCACCGATGCAGAACTGGTACAGAGAATCGTCCGTGAGCGCTTTGGTGATAACACTGGCGACCCATTGGCCAAGAAGATCAGCGATAAGATGGGTGAAGTATTTGATGGAATGAAAGATAGATTCAATAGAAGTGGTGGGAATATTGGAACTCTAACGAATTGGGGTTTGCCACAGACTCATAGTCTAGAAAAAATCGTCAAGGCGGGAAAACAGGCTTGGGTTGATTTTGTTATATCTAGACAAGACCGCAATCAGTTTACTCATGCAGACGGAAGTTTGTATTCTGATGTGGAGTTAAAAGAATTACTCGAATACTCATTCGATACCCTGAGCAGTAACGGTGCTAATAAAACTGAAATAGGCCGGCAGTCCTTTGGAGGTAATTCCAAAGTCACCAGCCGTCATTCTGAAAGCCGGGTACTGCATTTTAAAGATGCTGAATCGTGGATGGAATATCAGGCTGAGTTCGGTGGCATGCCGTTTGTAGACCTGGTGGAAGCACATATTAACGGCTTATCCAAAGATATTGCTATGGTGGAAAATCTGGGGAGTAGTCCTAAAAATGCCATGCGCATATTGATGGATGCGGCAGAGCAAAAGGACTGGCAAAAAGGCATTGATGCAAACGACACAGGCAAATCACGCAAACGTGCACAGACCATGTTTGACGAGTTTTCAGGGCAGAATACACCGCAATCCGAAGTGCTGGCCAATATGGGTTTAGCATACCGGTCAATGAATGTGGCATCCATGCTGGGTGGTACCACAATTTCATCCGTCACCGATCAGGCCATGATTGCCAAGACTGCATCGATCCATGGTATTGCTTACCGTAAAACTTTTGGTGAACTTATTTCACAGCTTAATCCGAAAAATAAAGAAGATCGGCAGCTGGCGCACAGCTTAGGTCTGGCCACAGAAGAAATGCTAGGTAGTATTGCGCGTTGGTCGGATGATGGATTGACTTCTGTACATGGCAAGTCACAGAAACTGGCTCGGGTATCCAGCGGTATTGCTTCACAGGTTATGCGCATATCTGGCCTAAATGCACTCACAGCAGCTTCAAAAGTCGGCTTTAGCAAGATGCTTATGCATAAATACGGCACTTTGACCCGATCTAAAGCATGGGCCGATCTGGACGCAATGGATCGTGAGCTCATGGAGAAAACCGGACTGAACGAACGAGCATGGGAAGTCATGCGCCTGGCTGATCCGGTGGTGGATCGTAAGGGCAATCAGTTAATGTCTGCACGTTCTATCTATGAAATTCCAGATAGTGATTTGACTAGGTTTGGTGACCCTCAAAAGGTGCGTGACGAAGTGGCCACACAATTTCAGGCGCACTTGCTGGATGAGCAGGGAATGGCCGTAGTTGAAGCCGGATTGCGTGAACGTACATGGATGAGCGCAGGGCAGCGAAAAGGCACAGGTATGGGGGAGTTGGTGAAGTCCATGCTTCAGTTTAAGTCATTCCCAGCAGCATTCTTGATGCGTCATGGATCACGCGCAATGGCACAGGATGGGGTGAAAGGAAAAGCGGCTTATGGCATTTCATTATTTGCCATGACCACACTACTTGGCGCACTGGCTGTACAGCTGAAAGAATTGGCCAATGGTAACGATCCTTCTACCATGTGGGATAGTGATGATCCGCAAAAGGCTATGAATTTCTGGACACGTTCAGCGATTCAAGGCGGTGGCTTATCCATACTTGGCGATATTCTTGTTGCTGGTACAGACACTTCAGGGCGTAGTACTTCGGACTTTATGGTAGGTCCATTAGGGTCAGACGTTAAAGCGGTACTCGGTTTGACCGTCGGCAACCTGACGCAGTATTACGATGACAAGGATACCAACGCATCCAATGAAGCATTCCGCTTACTCAAGAACAAGATACCTGCGCAAAACCTGTGGTACACCAAAGCTGCGACTAATCGAATGGTATTTGATGAAATACAGGACATGATTGCACCAGGATACCGTGAAAAATTATTGCGTAAAGCTGAGCGTCAACACGACCGGACGCGCTTCTGGGGTGATGATGTCGGTGATATTCAGATGCCTGATTTTGAGCGTGCCGTTCAATAGAGATTTCACCCAGATTTTGCAAATGCTATTCCCTGTATATATGGCTTATATACGGGGGATTTTTTTATGCGTGATGATCAGGTAGAGCGAATCAAATTACTTTCTGAAGAAATTGCAGACGACATGGTCAGTACTGCGGAAGCAGCGATTGCTACCAATATCGGAACAAAAGTAGGGCGTGGGGATAAAGCCTTTTTGTATGGCATCGTCAAAAACCAAGCTGGCGTTATGGCGACCCTGCAACGTGTTTTGGATGTTAAATCAGGCAAGATTCCGCCGATCAGCGCCACCAAAGAAACTCAGGAGAAATACGAACAGCAACTGATTAAAAAAGCCGAAGCAGAAGCCGCAAAACTTAAACAACGCCTTAGCTAATGACTAAACCTAAGATTTCATTCTTAGCGTTCTTTCTGCTTTGGGCTGAGCTGCAAGGCTGGAAAGTTCCGCTATTCCATGTTCAGGTCTGTATTTTCCTTGAAGAATTTTATCTTAAAGGTCGTACAGGCTTGCTTATGCTTCCGCGTGGGCATTCCAAGTCAAGTATTCTGGACGTGTTTAACGCCTGGGTAATTTACTGCTGGCCACACACACAGATTCTGCACCAGGGAACAACTGATTCAGATGCATATAAATGCTCAAAAGGCACACGTGATGTACTGGAAAAGCATCCGCTGTGTATTGATAATCATAATGTCAGCATTCGTCAGGGGGAGATTGAACGCTGGTTTGTAAATGGTACGCTAGATGTTCGATACGGTACCATGCTGGCCAAAGGGATTCTTTCTGGTGTCACAGGCCATCGTGCGCACTTCATTCAGAATGATGACGTTGAGACACCACAGACCACGGCCAATCCGGAACAGCGCGAAAAGCTGCCGAAAAAACTATCTGAGCAGACACACATTGCCATACCAGGTGCAAAAAAGCTTTGGATCGGCACACCGCATACCCACGATTCACTCTATGAAAAGATCAAGAAACAAAGAAAGGTAGATAAATTAATCCTCAAGATGTTTGAGCACGAAAAGCGTTTTGAGGATACGCAAAAGGGTCAGAAGGTTTTACTTGATTTTGATCCTGTTCATAGCTTCTCGGGTATTGGTGTTGGTGCAAAGTACCTGCATAAAGGTGAGCATTACACTTGCCGCAAGCTAAAAAATGTCTGGGAAATTACTTTCCTTGAATCAAATTATATTGTGGATTTCTATTCCGAAGGGCTTTGGGAAGAACGCTTCACACCTGAAGAAATGGAATTCCGTCGTGAAGAATGTAAAACCCTGAATGAATGGGATTCACAGTATCAGATGCATGCCAAACCTATTGGTGATGTACGTCTTGATCCAGACAAGATTCTGGCCTATGACTGTGAGCCGGTTCTAAAACGCGCCAATGGTGAATACTTCATGGTGCTGGGTGAGCGACGTATTGTGGGAATGTCTGCCAAGTGGGACCCATCATCAGGCAAACTTAAATCAGATATTTCATCTACAGCATTGGTGCTGCATGACGATCTGGGGAATAAGTACTGGCATAGATCCATTGCATTGACTGGTCCCGATATTATTACTGATGAAAATGGTGAAATTATTGGTGGTCAGGTATGGCAGCTTTGCGATCTGATTGAAGAATTCCATGTGCCGAAAATTGTAATTGAGACTAACGGCATTGGCGGCTTTGCCGGTTCCTCACTTAAAGCAGCTTTGAAGAAACGAAAACTTCGTTGTGGCGTGGAAGAACGACATGCATCCCAGAATAAAAATAAGCGCATTCTTGAAAGTTTTGAAGGGCCGCTTATGTCCGGCCTGCTTTGGGCGCATATCTCTGTCCTTGTGATTGCCAATCCAGATGGCACAGAAGAAGATGCTCCAGCCGCCAAGCAGATGCGTGAATGGAATCCAGCCGTAGCCAATCAACCAGACGATTATATGGACTCAGCGGCAGGCGCAATCGTAGACCAGCCGGAACGCGTAGGCAAAATACACAGAAATAATGAGGTCAATGAAAGCCCTAATTGGAGAACAAGCGGTGGTGTTGTTGAAGCCACCTTAGATTTTGAAAATTAGGGGGCATTATGTCTGTACCTGAACAAGTTCCGTACAAGGAATATCGAGCAACGGGTTCAAATAACTCATTTGAAATCACGTTCTATCTACCAGATCCAAAAGATCTGGTCGTCATGGTGAATAGAGAAATCCCACCAGTGGGTGCATATAGCATCCAGGGTAATACTGTGGTTTTTAACACTCCACCAAACGAAGGTGATCTGGTTGAATTAACCCGTGATACTCAGCTGGATCGCGAGACTAACTTTAAAAGTTATGACAACTCATTCCGACCAGAAACAATTAACTTTGACCTGGATAAAATCTGGCTGGTACTACAAGAATCTAATCTGGTAGATGCAAAAATTCTCGCACGTCTGAAGCAAGAAATTGAATGGCGTCGGACGCATGATTTTAACTATGACGAACTGGCACAGGTGCGCGAAAAGCAGTTATTTGATGCGTTAAAAGGCTATACCGATACACTAAATGCAGCAACCAATCCAGGTGTATTCCAGGGTGTAATTGCAGGTGTGGTTTTCGCACAAGATGGCAAAAGCATTCAGACACATCTCGAAGAAATTCTAGAATCTTTAGCGCAAGAGCGGGAGAATATTGATTCAAAAGCTGATCAAACTTATGTGGAAGAACAGCTTGATTTGAAGGCTAATCAAGACACAACTTACTCAAAAACTGAAGTTGACAGTGCTTTATCGCTAAAAGCACCCCAATCAAACACATACACAAAAGCAGAGGTAGATACTACATTTGCAGCCTATGCTGGCGGTAGAAAAGCCTACACAACACTAGCATTAGCACAAGCATCACAATCTTCATTGCCTGCGAACACTGCTATTGAAGTCACTAATGATGGTGCAAATAACGGAACATACCAATGGAACGGCACAACACTGACGAAGAGTGCTTACGATCCATTAGTACAAGGCATGGCGTATACAGATCAAGAGATTGACAAAATCCCTGTTGATACATTGGAAGCATTAGGGCTGCTTTACGCAATCGTCGACCCAGACGGCAAGACTGCACCGTTTAGTCGAATTGGGCTTGACGGTAATCCAGATTACTTTGCAGCAGAGTCTATTTTTAATGCAATTAAGACTCGTATTGTAAATGAGATTTCGGCCAAAGGTTTAAAAAGTTTCGTATCCGAAAACTTTGCTTTTCAGGTGGTTGATATGGATGGCAAGAGATCTTGGATTGAGTCTACAGATCAAGGTTTACCCTCAGCTTGGTCTATTCAATGTATTATTGATGGACTTACACAACAGGGTTTTAATTCACCAGCTAGCCCAACTGTACCTCCGCCGACAACATATAAAAGCACCTATCAAGACACAGAGCGCCAGATTGTTAGTGGATTGAATATTCGGTGCGATGGCGACTCTATGACCGCTGGAACCGGAGCAACAGAAGTTACTCTTACGACATATCCAGCACGTCTTAAAACGAAATTATCGGAGTTGGGCAAAACTGCAAATGTGGTTAATCAAGGTATTGGTGGAGAAACATCAACAACAATTGCAGCACGAGTTGGTGGTTATCCAATCACCGTTATTATTAATGATGGTGTTCTTCCTGCAACAACGGACGCGGTACGGGTGACATTGAAAGAAATTGGAGGACACCCTATTCGCCCATTACTACAAAATTCGAATATGATTTACGGAATGATTAATAATATCCCTGTAAAAATTTCTGTAGTTAAGCCAAACGGTGGTCTTGCATGGGATGATGCTAATTACTATACAATTTCGCGTAGAACTGCATCTGAAACCGCAACAATAATTAATAGACCAGCGCCTTTTTACAGCACAATAAGCAAAGATGGTGAAAATGATATTCATATTATTTGGGTGGGTCAGAATAATCCTGAGGCTAGTCCTGATCGAGCCATTGCAGATGCAAGAGCCATTATTAATAGCTTAAAGCCTCTTGAAAAAAGATATGTGGTGATGAGCCGTGCGGGTGGTAACTTCGAGCAAGATGCTGACGACGTATTGTTTTTAAGAGAGTTCGGAAAAAACTTTATTCCGATTCGTCAATATATGGTTGATTACGGTTTAGCAGACGCAGGATTAACACCAACAAGCGCGGATTTAATAGATATTGCTAATCGAACAACACCAGTTTCGCTGCGTCAGAATAGCGGTACAGTGCATGGAAATGACTACTACTACGATATTGTTGCACAACAAGTTTTAAATAAATTAATCGAATTGGAATATATTTAATGACTACACTCATACAGACAGACGTTTTAATTAATAACCCCAAAGCTCCTTATATCACCATATATGATCCGATAGAAAGTAGAGAAGGCTCGTTGTTCTTATGGGATGCTGGAAAACAAAAGTTAAGTAGCATCCCTGCGATTGGTGAAGTTTTACCCAACCTATTGTCAGCATATAGCCCAACATCAGGGTTTGTTTTTTCAAAAGGGACAGCTAGTGATGATGAACACAATTCTTATTTGAAGCGCGAGTTGAGTAGCAAAGGAGGGATTCATTTAATTGCTTCACAAAGTCGCGCAACAAATCTGGGTGCAGATACTCATTTTGGTATTAAGTCTAACGGGGCACTAAGCCAGGCTTTGACTACAGCAATTATGGGGGCAAACCCAAATATATATTTTAGCTTTTGGTCAAAAACAACTCGTAGTGTTCAAGCGCAGGTAGGCGCTGCCCCTATTATTCTTTACCGTGGTTCAGGCAACAACATGGCATTAACACTTGATACATCGTTATCTACATTTCAAGTGAATGCTGTAAAAAATGTATCGCGGTTGAATAAGAATTTTAGAGATAGCAGTATTGTTGGGGTTGAAAACTTCCATCAGACTGCTATTGCCGGGTACATAGGCGCGGGTATTACAGCAGCAAATACTTTTGATATTTTTGCTGGTTCCAAACCACCATTCGTTGGTGAGAGCGGTAAAGCATTAAATACCTCACCATCCATCATTATCTACCGTGTCTATATTGAAGATTTAACAAAATCAGGGCGAACATTTGAACAAGTTAAACTACTCGATGATATGGAGTTCGAGAAAGCGTTTGCTGCGGGAGGTCGTTTCAATGGAGACACGTGGTCTAATCCTAGTGTAGTACTCCCTTAATGCATTTTTTCGATAACACACAACAAACCACCACCAACCCTGATCTTTAATTAGATCAGGGTTTTTTAATGTCAAAAATTGGGGGCGGCATGTCCGATCAGAAAACAGCAGTAATGGAAATGGCAGCGACTGTTTCTTCCGCTGCATCAAAAACAACATACGCGGGGGCTGCTTCTGGTTTTGTGGCATGGCTGGCTTCAGTCGATGTCCTTGCTTGGATGGGTATCGCACTTGCTTTAGCAGGCTTCGTTGTGAACTGGTACTACAAACGACTGGAAAATAAACGAGCCGATGAGATTCACAAACTAAAAGTAGAGCAATGGGAGAAATATTACGATGTCAAACAAGACTAAATACTATGTAATTGGTTCTTCTCTGGTGCTTGCTGCAGGAATGTGGATCACTGGTCCAAGTGATGATCAGGTGCAAGCTACAGCAATAAAAGAAGGCTATACATCAAAACCAGTGATTCCGGTTAAAGGAGATGTGCCCACCATCGGCCACGGCACAACGGTCTATCCAAATGGCGTACGAGTCAAAATGACTGATCCGGCGATTGATCGCAAACAAGCATTTGAATATCTCAAATTGCACATGGATAAAGATGCTCAGCGCTTCAATAAGACGGTTCTGAATATTCCAATCTCACAGCCTGAATATGATCTCTATCTTGATTTCACCTATCAATACGGCACTGGTGCATGGTCTGGATCGTCAATGCTTCGTCATCTGAAAGCACATGAATATGTCCAAGCGTGTAAGTCACTTTTGAAATGGAAGTATGTGGCCAAGCGCGACTGCAGTATTCGTTCTAACAATTGCTATGGCGTATGGACTCGACAAGTTGAGCGTTACAACAAATGCATGGGGGTGAACTAGATGCCATTTCTATTGCTGATCTGGAACAACAAACGCTGGTCCTTAATCGTCGTGCTATGCATCGTGATTCTTTGCCAGCTATTTCAGGCCAATCGTTTAGCCGGTGATTTACGAAAAGCTGAAACGACATGCCAGGACAAAATCAATAAAAAGCTAAAGCCATATCTTGATGCTGAAAAGGAAGCACAGAAGCTGGCCAACGAAGCAGGTGAACAATATGAAGAATCAAAAGAAGTTGAGCGCGTTAAAACCGAAACGATTACACGTGAAGTGCAAAAGATCGTGGAACGTCCTGTTTATATCCACACTAATTGCTTTGATGACGATGGGGTGTCAGCAGTCAATGCCGCTGGTAATTCCAGCAAACCTTAAAACACCTTGTCCTGATCTATTGGAATTAAAGTCTGGCCAGGCAAAAGAAGTACTGCAGGTGATGGTGGATGACCGGCGAAAATATGTAGATTGTCAGTCCAAGCATAAAACCATCATTTCAATTATAGAAAAGCCCTCTAAGTGAGGGCTTTAATTTATCCTATTGTTCCCAATACTGGGATCATTCTAGGCCCTGCCTTTCTCGCCTTACCCACGATCTCGACTAATTCATCATAAGTTAAATTGAATGAGTCCGAACTATCGAAAACATAGACTACGTTCTTATCCTTAAGCTCCTCTGGCTTTTCCGGAATAAAGCGAGCAGGAATTAATTGTTGTGTTAGTTTTTCATCAGTTAGTGGCTTAGGCAGATTATTTAAATCGAAGTCCGAAAATTTCATTAACTCTTTCCTCTCTACTGGATTTTTTGCTTATACTAAAACAAGGTATATATTTGAATGTGTACAAGAATGTGTACATAAAAATATAATTTAAATAATTTTTAAGATAAATATTATTTAAATTAGTGGCTTATAAAACTGACCATCCATATCGAAAATTATGGTAGGTTTTTCAGAGCATTTTGACATATTTAGGTTTTCTATGTTTAAAGCAACAGCAGCACCACAAGATCCAATGATTTTGCAGTTTGTGCCCATTTTGACACAAGCCTGTGAAATTTTGCGAGAAGAATATCAGCGTTATTGTTCTGGTGCAGCTTTTGATGTCATCAAAAAAAATGATAATTCTCCGGTGACTCAGGCAGATTTTCGGGTTAATACTTATCTGACCCAAGCTTTGGCAGAGATTTCCAGCTTGCCTTTACTGTCTGAAGAAGGACAGGAACATGAACGCCGCTCATGGTCAGAATTCTGGTTACTGGATCCGTTAGATGGCACTAAAGAGTTTTTGCACCAGCGCCCCGAATTTACCATTAATTTGAGTCTGGTCAGAGGCAGTTTGACCACTTTTGCCATCTTGGCGGTTCCAGAGCAGCAACTGATTTATTTCTGTCCAGAGCAGGGCTTGCCTTATAAATATGATATTCAAACGATGACATGGTTTGCTTATGCAATGTCTTCGACATCTAAAATGATTGCTGTAGGGTTGAGCCAAAGTAGCCAGCAGAAACCGAAATATCTCGAATATTTACAAAGTTTGGCCAAGCTCACGGACTACACTGAATTTAAAGCGGGCAGCGCTTATAAATTTTGCATGATGCTGGAAGATCAGGTGGATATCTATCCACGTTTTCATCCGACCTCGGAATGGGATACCAGCGCTGGTCAATGTATGCTCGAACGGATTGGGGGTGGCTTGGTCGATTTAGAAGGTCGCCCATTTATTTATAATCATCGGGATACTTTGCTGAATGGCGGATTCATTGCTTATAAGAATAATGATATGAAAATTATTGCATTGCAGGCGGTTTCTGACATGCAGGCCGAGCATTGAGCAAAATTCTGAGCGTGTTATAGTGGTGCTTAACCTATTACCAAATCCAGAGTTGGCTGTAACGTGTCCCTGAAACTGCTTCCACCGAGTATGTTGAGTGCAATTGATTTATTGCCCGATGTACAGACGCCTGTCACCTTATTTACACGGCATTCGATTCGTGAGGAGGTTCCGGGTCAAGGTTTGGCAGGCTATGATCTGCAACTGACCAATCAGGGGCGGGATCTGGCGCAGGAATGGGGTGCTTATCTGGCTGATCAAACCGATCGCGTGATTCATCACTGTATTTCAAGTCCGATCCAGCGGTGTATTGATACCGCTGCATTGATGATTGAAGGGGCAGATGCGGTTACCCCTGAGCAGAATACCCATCGTATTGAAATTATCGAACAGGGACTTCTGGTGGAGCCTGGCAGCTTTGTGCTGGATATTCAAAAAGCCGGACCTTATTTTGCCAAGCAGGGTGCGCTCGGTTTCATCAACAGTTTTGTCAATAATGCCTTGCCGGGGATGAAACAGCCGATTCATGGCGTAGTGGATGTACTAGAACTGATTTACAACACCCATCCACAAAATAAATATGGGCTAAGTTTGGCCGTTAGTCACGACACCATTTTGGCAGCGATGATTGCAGTGATGTCAGGGCGTCAGGATGTCAGTCGGGAAGACTGGCCAAAAATGATGGAAGGTCTGTTTGTTTGGTTTGAAGGTGATGTATTCCTGGAATCCAAACTGAAATGGATCTGGCGCGGACAGGTACACGAACTGGATATTGCCGATTTTAAACGTTCCCAACTTTCCTAAATCAAGTTGATCTATTCAAAACTCAATTGTTCGAAGCAATTGAGTTTTTTTATTGGGGAGTTAAAAATTATAAAAAGGATGTGGCCTTTCATATTGATCATTCAATAAAAGTCAGGCTAAAACGATAAAAATAAATTCTAAACTGCTTCTTTTACATTTATAGGGTGAAAATTCAATAATGTAAGTATAAAAATTATCTATGCTTAATAAATATAGAAATATTCATCTTGAGGAAAAACTATGAAAATTATCACAATTTTTAGCCTGATCGCGATTCTGGGTTTAACCGCATGTCAAAAGCGGGACACTGACAATACGAAACAGGATAAAACCACTTCGCCATCTTCTATGGATAAAGATCAATAATCTAAAAAGGGGGGGGGCGAATCAGTTTTTTATCTCATCGTATCGGCTAGATGAGGGGCATCTAAACGGATTGTTTTTCTGATTTCTTGAAATTTCAGGCACAAAAAAAGCCCTAAAAAGGGCTTTTTTCATTTGCGATTAGTTAGAAGCTAGTGCTTTAACTTGCGCGTTCAAGCGGCTCTTATGACGAGCTGCTTTGTTTTTATGGATGATGCCTTTGTCAGCCATACGGTCGATTACTGGAACAAGCGATTTGTACGCTTCAGTAGCAACAGCATAGTCATTAGTGCTGATAGCAGCTAATGTACGTTTAAGATAGGTACGAACCATAGAACGCAAGCTTGCGTTGTGTTTGCGTGCTTTAACGTTTTGACGAGCACGTTTTTTAGCTTGAGCAGAGTTTGCCACTCGTGCACTCCTTGAAATAGATTGGTCTGGGCGGGCTGAAACTCAACTGAAAACCAACATCAGAGGAATTATCACCAGCCCGTAAACAAGTGCCATATTTTGATTAAACTAAGCACCGAAGTCAAGTCTTGACATGCTTTGACAACATTTTAGATGCAGAAAAATTCTAAAGAAAACGTTAGATTAGTATTCCACCTAGGAGATCGTATAAAAAATGACTAAATCACTGACTCATCCCATCGTGATAGGTGCCACCGGCTTGGTGGGAAAACAACTGATAAAACGTTTGCAAGATGAGCCGACTTGCCAGCAGATTACTGCAGTGGTCAGAAAACATCAAAATGATCTGGATGCTTTGGATAAAGTTCAACAACTGGTACTGGAAGATTTCCTGATGTTGAATGATCAGGATGTCAGCAAGCATAGCCATGGTTTTAGCTGCCTGGGCAGCACCATGAAAAAGGCCGGATCCAAACAGGCATTTTATAGTATTGACTATACCATAAATGCTCACTTTGCAGAGCTGTTACAACAAACTTCAGCGCATTACCTGTTGCTGAGTGCAATGGGTGCCGATCCACAATCTCATTTTTACTATAATCGGGTCAAAGGTGAGCTGGAAGAATATGTACAAACATTGACTCTGGACAGAATCAGCCTGATTCGACCTTCATTGCTCATTGGTGAACGTCCAGAGCAGCGTTTTTTGGAAGATATCGCGCAGCAGGTTTACCACAAAGTATCGCGTTTTATTCCGGATAGTTTTGCGTATAAGCCAGTGACAGCCGAGCAGGTGGCTCATACTATGGTCGAGGCCGCGCTAACTCAGACGGTAAAATTTGAAATTTATGATAATTTACGCATACAAAAAATGAAATGAGGGGAAAACACCGTGTCTACAGCAGCATTTGTTACCTGTGACTTGTTAGATGATCATCCAGAATTAGAGCTTCAGGTGGTGACACCTTGCCTGGACGGTAAATTTTTTAAGAGTTATGGGGCGCGCAAAACCTTTGGCGGTCAGATTGTGACAGTAAAATGTTTTGAAGATAACTCGCGGGTGAAAGAGTTGTTGGCCACAGATGGAACAGGCAAGGTCCTGGTCGTAGATGGCGGTGCATCCATGCGCTGTGCCTTGATGGGTGACCTGATTGCAGAATCAGCGGTAAATAATCACTGGAATGGCGTGATTATTTACGGTTGCGTCCGTGATGTGGATGCGATTGCTGAACTTGATCTGGGAGTGCATGCATTGGCGGCTATTCCACAGAAGAGCAACCGTAAAGGCGTGGGTGAGGTCGATATCGCTCTCTGTTTTGGTGGGGTCACATTTAACTCTGGCGATTATGTCTATGCGGACAATAATGGTATTGTGGTGTCTAAAACAGCATTAGTGGCTTAATCGGCCGGAATCTGCATTTCTGCATGAAAGAATAACAACAAAACTTATCTGTACCCTGAAAGACAGGATGCCTAGATTCTGTCTTTCATTCATATAAAACAAAAATAGGAAAATACTATGTTGAGTCATCAAATTAAAGTTGTACAAGCTTTGGCCTCTTCAATCGCTGAAGGTGGACGTGGGATGGTGGGTACACCGTTTCCAAATCAGCCTGAAAAAGCCTTGAAGCTCTATGAATACGAGGGTTCACCATTTTGTCGTCGGGTGCGTGAAGTCATGACCTTGCTAAATCTGGATTATGAAGTTTATCCATGTCCACGAGGGGGTACTCATTTCCGTCCTGAGGTGCAGCAATTGGGTGGAAAACTGCAATTTCCTTTTTTAGTTGATGAAAATACCGGTGATCGACTCTATGAGTCTCAGGATATTATCGATCATCTGTTCAAGCATTATGGCAAAACCGGCAAAACTCCCAAGAAATATGCTCACTATCCTAAAATTCCAGTGGCTGCAATTGCGGGAACCGTCCTCAATGGTTTACGCGGCGGAATGGTGAATCCCAAGATTAAGGATCGGCCAACACCTGAACTGTTATTAGAATTATGGGGCTTTGAGGCCAGTCCTTATACTCGAATTGTACGCGCCGTTTTGAGTGAACTGGAAGTGCCGTTTGTTTTTCATAATGTCGCTAAAGAGCGCTGGCAAGATTATGGACCGGCCAAATTGCGTTTAAAACCGGGAAAATATGAACCACTACCAGGCGGTAAGCGTGAACATTTGTTTGAAATGATGGGAAATAATATTCAGCTTCCCTATCTGGTCGATCCAAATACAGATACCAAAATGTTTGAATCGGCTGAGATTGTGAAATATTTAAAACAGCAATACGGTACTGCTTAAAGTAGGAAACTTGCGTAACTTCAAAGATTTTCTATCTAGAACTGCCATCTTATCAACAGATGGCATTTTTTTATCTGTGTTTAGTGTGAGAGAGATTATGTGTCTCTATGCGCATAAAACCAAAACTTATAAATAAATGAAAAAAATCATGATTTTTAGTGTGATTTTGTTTATATTTTAATCTTAAAGGGGATATATAAAAATAAATATAAGGGGCGTGCTTATGACAGCATCGGAGGCAGTCTTGCCAGTACCAGTATTAATCGTTGAAGATGAATATGTCATCCAGCGCCGTTTAAAAATCATATTAAGCAATCTGGGGTATAACGAAGACGTTCTGCTATTTGCCAATACGGTTAAAGAAGCATATTCCATAATTCAACAACAGCCGATTGCACTGGCCTTGGTGGATTTAGGGTTACCGGATGGAAGTGGGATTTCAATTATTGAAAAAATCCGCGAACAGGACGCACAAGCGTTGATTCTGGTGGTGTCTGCCTGGAGTACCCAAGATAGCCTGTTTAGCGCAATTCAGGCCGGTGCAACCGGTTATGTGCTGAAAGAACGGGATGATGTTGAAGTCGCCTTGGCTATTCGCAGTATTTTGCGTGGCGGTGCACCGATTGATCCCTTTGTTGCCCGTGAAATTTTAAAACAGATTTCTATTCCCACCATTTCAGCAACAGTAGAGCAGAACAGGTCAGCTGCGGATCAGGAAACGCTCACACACCGGGAGCAGGAAATCTTGTCCTTGGTTGCGCAAGGTCTGAGTAATCGTGAAATTGCCGAGCAGCTCTGTGTGTCACGCTATACCGTCGAAAGTCATATTAAGCATATTTACCGCAAACTCTCGGTCAGTAAACGTACTAAGGCGGTCAGTACCGCACGGCATCTGGGAATTCTGTAATGTCATCTGCTTGTTCCAGAAGCAGCAAACGGCAGCGACTGAAATGGATCGGTGTTTTTGTCCTGTGCAGCTGGCTTTGCTTGTTCTGTAGGATGAGTCAGGCGCAAAGCCATTTTCAGATTAATGATCTTTGCCAGGTGAAGATCGACTATATTCAGAAAGTTCAGGCTCAGGGTCCTACCGAGATGCCGACATCGGGCTGGCAAAGCGTACGTTTGCCGGATAACTGGCAGAACAACTGGAAGAATTATCATGGCGGTGCCTGGTACAAGATTGTCTGGCGCTGGTCATGCCAAGACAACATCCGCCTTGCAGAACCGGTTGCCTTTTCTATTGATTATATTAATTCGGCAGGTGCCGTATTCCTGAATGGTGACTTGCTTTGGTCTGACCGGAACTTGCAAGAACCCTTGTCGAAAAGCTGGAATATGCCGCGTTACTGGGTTTTCCCGATTAGCGGTTTGCGTAAAGACAGTAATGAAATCCTGATTTATGTAAATGGCTACAGTTTCCAAAGCGCGGGCCTAGGCAACATTCAATTTAATAATGTGCTGGTGAATAGCCAGCAGTATCTAGGCAAAATCTGGGATCGCCGTACTGTATTCCAGATTAATATGATTTTCTCTGCCACGATTGGGCTGATCTGTTTCATTATCTGGTTATTCCGGCGTTCAGAAACTACTTTTGGCTGGCTGGCACTCAGTTCACTGTTGTGGATTCTGTTTATTTCCAATGTCTTGACTACAGAAAATTTTCCATTTCGCTCCACGATTTCGGCAGCTAAAGCCAATATGCTTTTTTTCATTGCCTATATCCATTGTTTTTGTCTATATCTGATCCGCTTTGTAAAACAGAAATTTAAGCAGTTGGAGCGAGGATTTATTCTGGTCAGCATTCTGTCCAGCCTACTGGTGATGATCAGTCCTTTGGATTATTTGGAGCAGGTACTGGGTGGAGTGTTTATCATCTATGTATTGCTCTTTGTCAGTTGTACTGTGTATATCAGCTATCAGGCCATCAAAACCCGAAATGGAGAATATCTCTTCCTGACGTTATGTCTTTGGGGGATTTTGCTGTGTGTAGTTATCGACCTGATCATGTTGAACCAAACCAAGGTCAATGAATTTTCACCTTTATCTCCCTATACCTCACCGATTATTACCTTGTTTGTGGTGCTCATTATGGGTACACGCTTGAATCGTAATGTCAGGAAAATCGAAAAATTTAATAGCCAGTTAGAACGTAAAGTCCAGCAGGTCAGTGCCGACCTGAATAAAAGCCTGAGCGATAAACATCAATTGGAGCTGACCAATGTTCGTCTGCAAGAGCGGATTAATCTGTCACATGAACTGCATGACGGGTTGGGAGGGTCTATTGTCCGTTCCATGATTCTGGTGGATCAAAGTAGCGAAACAGTTTCTAAACAGCAGTTTCTTTCCATGCTGAAACTGCTCAGAGATGATCTCAGACAAATCATTGACAGTGGTTCATCTATTGAAAATAAAGTCCCACAAACGCCGGTACTCTGGATCGCACCGGTACGTTATCGTTTTACCCAGCTGATGGAAGAAATGGGGATTGTAGTTGAATGGTCATTTCCAAAAGTCTGGCAGCGTGAACCGACGGCATTACAGTGTTTGACCTTGATCCGAGTAGTCGAAGAAAGTCTGACCAATATCATTAAGCATAGTCAGGCCAGTCAGGTAAAAGTCAGTCTGGAATATTCCCAGCCACATCAGCTTACTTTAAGCATTCAGGATAATGGCATCGGTTTCGATGCTGACATGGTGCAAAAAAATGGTCTGAGTATTGGAATGCGCAGCATGAAAATGCGGGTTGAGCGCATGGGAGGATTGTTCCAGATTGAATCTGAACAAGGAGATACGCTGATTCGTGTTGTATTAGAGCTGTATCAGCCTTAATTAGTTAGAATTCTAGACTCTAAAAATAAAAAAGAGGATCATGTGATCCTCTTAAAATTATTGTCTAAATAGAACCGTGGAAAGATTACTCGTCTTCTGGCGGTGGAACCAGCATCAACACGGCTTCATTTAATAATGCAGCAACATCTTCCAGAATTTCTTCATCAGCGAAGTCTTCACCGAATAACAGCGCTTCACCATCTGCAAGCTGTTTGAGTTTTGCGGTAAATGTCTCAGAGATGCACACACCCTCACCATTTGCCCAGAACAGAACGTCGCCGTCCGTTTCAGTATAAAGCAGGCGTGACGCAGGTTCGAGCATCAGGCTATAGCCCTGATCGAGTGCTTCTTCCAGATCACCTGTACCGATTTCTTCTGCTTCAGGCAGGTTTTCAGGATATTTAGGTTCGGACATCAAGCTCATGATGGCATCTTCGAGAACATTGGAATTATGCAGTTGCTGCATGATGTGTTCTTTCAGATATTCCAGCTCATTGCTGCTCACTTCACCGATAGCACCGACTTGATCACGGATGATATCCAGCAATGGGTTACGCAGCGTTTCATTTTCAGAGAATTTATCCCCGACACGATCCATCATGTCACTGATATTTGGCATGCGGAAACCGAATGAATAAGTCAGGCAGTCATCTTCAGCCACGCCGTAATGAGCCAGACCAGGCGGCACATAGAGCAAGTCGCCAGGTGCCAGCACTTCATCAAAGTTCACTTCTATTTCAGGCAATAATTTAAGCGGTTGACCCGGAACAAATGGAGTTTCGGTATCACACATTTGCCCAAGCTGCCAGCGACGATGGCCATAGCCTTGTACCAGAAACACATCATAGAAATCGAAATGCTTGCCGACTGAACCGCCTTGCGGTGCATAAGACACCATGATGTCATCGCGACGCCATTGTGGAATAAATGGGAATTTTTTCCAAAGTGCCGACAGGTCAAATGAATAGTGATCTACAGCCTGAACCAAAAGCGTCCAGAGCTTGGGCATTTTCTGGAAATCTGCTTTGAGCAAAGGTGAAGATTTCACGCTCCATTGATTCGGATCACGATCTTTCTGCTTGATGAGACGGGCAGTGACATGTTCTTCAAGCGCAAGTTCCATCACATCATTGGGTTCAAGCAAGCTGGCGATTTCAGGCATTGCATTACGCACCAGTAAAGGTTTCTTTTGCCAGTATTCGCTAAGAAATTGTTCAGCGGTAATACCGCCTAGTACGTCTAAAGGTTGAGACATAGAGTAAAGCCTGAATTTAAAGGGAGAGATTAAGGAACCAAAATTTTTAATTCACGAAGAATATGACAGAGCTTGATCATTGGCATGCCCATCAGCGTGGTCTGATCTTGTCCGATCATTTCTTCAAACAAGCTGATACCGAGGCTTTCACATTTGAAACTGCCTGCACAATGCAAAGGTTGTTCAATTTCGACATAACGCTCGATTTCGACCTGAGACAGTTTGCGGAACTTAACTTTATAGTGTTCAACCAGACTTTGTTCAAAACCGGTCGATAGCTGCTGCACACTGAGCGCAGTACTAAAATAGACAATCTTGTCCGAGTTGGCTTGTAGCTGGCGAATGGCCTTTTCAGTCGTTAACGGTTTACCAATAAAAATATCCGGCGCACCTTCACGCCATGCCACCTGATCTGAGCCGATCACAATCGCTTCTGGATTTTGTTCAGCAATATATCTGGCTTTCTCAAAAGCCAGTCGTTGTGCCAGATCATCTGCGTGATTTTCCCCGCGAGGAGATTCATCAATATCCGGTATCATGGAAATGTAATCAATATGCAGACGATCCATCAGCGCTTTGCGGGTTTGACTGGACGATGCCAAGATAATCTGTGCAGAATTCATTAGACAGCATATTCCTCAAGAATATTTAACGGTACATACGCCAGAACAGCTTTGTGACAGGCTTGTAGCTTGATCGGTGGAGCTTGACCCGCTTCATAGGCTTCGACCCAGCGCGTTACGCAGATACACCAGAAATCGCCAGGTTGCAGGCCCGGGAAATCCAGTTCGGGCAAAGGCGTAATCAGGTCATTACCGACTTTTTGAGAAAAATTCAGAAATTCTGAGGTCATTTGCGCGCAAACCGTATGCTGGCCCAGATCGGTGGTCGCAGTATGGCAAAAGCCATTGCGGAAATATCCGGTAATCGGATCGAAGCAACAGCTGGACAAAGGCTCACCTAACACGTTCAAACGGTTAAGATTTGGATCAGGATGTATCGACATAGGGACTGAATCTAAAAGAGGCTTTTTTCTATCATAACAAAACTTTGGCATTCATAATGTTTTCTGCAAAAGATGCTAACCTTTTTCTGCATAATCATTTAAAATCGCCTGGTTTTAATATCTATAAAGTGAGCTCTACATGAACTTTCAGCGTATGACTGACCTCGATTTAGCAGGTAAACGTGTTCTGATCCGTGAAGATTTAAACGTTCCTGTTAAAAATGGTGTGATCACCAGCGATGCGCGTCTTCGTGCAGCATTGCCAACGATTAAAGCAGCACTAGAAAAAGGCGCTGCAGTCATGGTGTATTCTCATCTGGGTCGTCCGGTTGAAGGTGAGCCTAAAGCTGAACAGTCACTTGCTCCTGTAGCGGCTTACTTGACTGAAGCTTTGGGCCAAGAAGTGAAACTGTTTACTGACTATTTAGATGGCGTTGATGTTCAGCCAGGTCAGGTAGTTCTACTGGAAAATTGCCGTTTTAACGTCGGCGAGAAGAAAAACAATCCTGAACTTGCAGCAAAATATGCAGCATTGTGTGATGTATTCGTGATGGATGCCTTTGGTACAGCACACCGTGCAGAAGCATCTACTGAAGGCGTAGCGCGTCTGGCTAAAGTTGCAGCTGCAGGTCCTTTACTGGCAGCTGAACTTGATGCGCTTGGTCGTGCACTGCAAACCCCTGAAAAGCCAATGGTGGCGATTGTTGCAGGTTCTAAAGTCTCTACCAAGCTAGATGTTTTAACCTCACTTTCTGATATCTGTGATCAATTGATCGTTGGTGGCGGTATTGCCAACACTTTCCTTGCTGCGGCAGGCTATAACGTGGGCAAATCACTGTGTGAAAAGGATCTAATCGATACAGCAAAAGCCATTGCTGCAAAAGTATCAGTTCCACTTCCAACTGACGTAGTCGTTACAGATGCCTCTGAAATTAACTTTGAAGATTTCTTGGGTTCATTGGCTGCTGCGAAAGCGACGGTGAAAAACGTTGCAGATGTTGCTGATAACGACATGATTCTGGATGTAGGCCCGGAAACTGCGAAAGCATTTGCAGAAATCCTGAAAACCTCTAAAACCATTCTTTGGAATGGCCCAGTCGGCGTATTTGAAGTAGATCAATTCGGTGAAGGTACTAAAACTTTATCTTTAGCGATTGCTGAATCTGAAGGTTTTTCGATTGCGGGCGGTGGGGATACACTTGCTGCGATTGATAAATATGAAGTGGCTGACAAAATTGGTTATATCTCGACGGGTGGCGGTGCATTCCTTGAATTCGTTGAAGGTAAAACCCTTCCTGCTGTTGCAGTACTTCTAGAACGTGCTTAATTGTATGTCCTAAGCTAAAAAGCTGGCCCAGTGCCAGCTTTTTTTATGTCATTTTTTTGACAGTGAAAATTTACCCTTCATGGCTTCGTCATTAAAATGCAATAAATCTGTCATAAGATGCAGTCATTAAATCACCAAATGACGAGAATACGTGATGAAGAAACAGTTAACTATTGCAGTATTATTAGCAGCATCTCTGGCATTGACTGCGTGTGCAAAACAGGAAAGTGCACCAGAAGCTGAAGCAGAAAGCTCGGCAGCCGTGGCAGATCAGGCTGTAACTCCAGAACAGCAAGCTGCCATTGATGCCATTGACCAGCCAATTTTAGATGAAAAAAATACCGATATTCCAGCTGAAGTTGCCAATGCGCCAGCCGACGAAGCGACTGCAGACGAGTCAGTTGCTGCGACTTCAGAGCCTGTAGCACCTTAATCCGGTTAATGTGACACAAAATCCCTGCAAATGCAGGGATTTTTTTTAAATAGTGTTATTTGTTGCTGAATTGAAACCTTTGAACATGTAGAATATGTGGCATTCACTGGGAGGATATTATGGCTCTTATTTCATTGCGCCAGCTCTTGGATCACGCCGGCGAACATGCTTACGGCGTACCAGCATTTAACGTAAACAACTTAGAACAAATGCGTGCAATTATGCTTGCAGCAGATGCAACCAATTCACCTGTTATCGTACAAGCATCTGCGGGTGCGCGTAAATATGCAGGCGCTCCGTTCTTGCGTCACCTGATTTTGGCTGCAATTGAAGAATGGCCACATATTCCAGTGGTAATGCATCAAGACCACGGTACCAGCCCTGACATTTGTCAACGTTCAATCCAGTTAGGCTTTTCATCAGTAATGATGGACGGTTCACTGGGTGAAGACGGTAAAACACCAACTTCATATGAATATAACGTTGATGTGACTCGCCGTACAGTTCAAATGGCACATGCGTGTGGCGTATCTGTTGAAGGTGAAATCGGTTGTTTGGGTAGCCTTGAAACAGGTATGGCGGGTGAAGAAGATGGCGTAGGCGCAGAAGGCGTACTGGATCATTCTCAACTCCTGACTTCAGTTGAAGAAGCGCGTAGCTTCGTTGCTGATACCAATGTTGATGCGCTTGCAATTGCAGTAGGTACTTCACACGGTGCGTACAAGTTCACGCGTCCACCTACAGGTGATATTCTTGCGATTGACCGCATTAAAGAAATTCACGCAGCACTTCCAAACACACATCTTGTCATGCACGGTTCAAGCTCTGTGCCACAAGAATGGTTGGCAGTGATTAACCAGTATGGCGGCGACATCAAGGAAACTTACGGTGTTCCGGTTGAACAGCTGGTTGAAGCGATCAAACACGGCGTGCGCAAGATTAACATCGATACTGACTTGCGTTTAGCATCTACCGGTGCAATGCGTCGTATGATGGCAGAAAAACCAAGCGAATTCGATCCACGTAAATTCTTCAGCGCAACTGTAGACGCAATGAAGCAAATCTGTATCGATCGTTACGAAGCTTTTGGTACTGCAGGTAATGCAGACAAGATTCGCCCAATTTCTTTAGAGAAAATGGTGTCACACTATAAATAATTCCCAGTGAATCATTTATAAAAAAAGCCCACTGCAAATGTGGGCTTTTTTGTAGACTTATAAATACCAAGAATAAGAGCAGCATATGGAACTGATTTTCGCAGCAGCGCTATGTAGCGTTGCGGTCTCAATATTATTAAAAGTCGCCAAAAATAAGGGCTTGAGTCCGATACACATGATTAACTGGAACTATATGACAGCCAGTCTCTTATGTTTTTTCTGGTTCCAACCTGATATTCAGCATATTTCAATGTCTCAGACGCCTTGGTTGCTTATTCTGGCTTTGGGTATTTTGCTTCCGAGTGTATTCCTGCTTCTGGCCAAGGCTTTGCAAACGGCTGGGATTTTAAAAACCGAAATTGCCCAGCGACTTTCTGTAGTCTTGTCACTGGCTGCGGCCTATTTTATTTTTCAGGAACAGTTTAATCAGCTGAAAATACTCGGGATCGCTTTAGGTATTGGCGCAGTGCTGTGCATCCTGTTTTCACATCGACAAAGTACAGGACAGGGCAGTCAGGGAATGTTATATCTGGGCTTAGTCTGGGTCGGTTATGCACTGATAGATGTATTGTTGAAATATACAACCAGTCTTGGCCTGCAATTCGCGGTGGCGCTGAATCTGATGTTTGTTTGCGCTCTGATCATTTCGATGGGCTATCTGTTACTCAAATATAAAAGCTTGGGCTCGATGCAGAATATCGGCGCTGGTCTGTTATTGGGTATCCTGAATTTTGCCAATATTGCTTTCTATGTCAAAGCCCATATGCTGCTCAAGGATTCACCGGCGATCGTCTTTGCCGGCATGAATATTCTGGTGGTGGTATTTGGTGTGATAGCAGGTCTGGTATTCTTTAAAGAGCGGCTCAAACCTGCAAGTACTCTAGGATTACTGCTAGGCTTGACTAGTGTGATTTGCCTAGCTTATGCAATGTCTGCTTGACATAAGAGGATGCAAATTCAATCGGATGTCGGAGCAGGTCACCTGCTTCGGCCAGTCCAAGCAATAAACCGGACTGTTGGCAGTCTGGACAGTGCGGATAACGATGCTGTTGCTCTTTATAGTGCTGGAGATAAATTTTATCGCAATGATGGCATTCAAATTTCAGGGATTTGGATGTAAGGAGCGACATAGATGACCTCTATTGTTATTCTATTAGATGTAAATTAAATAAAGCAAAAAATAGGCCCGAATTGACATGGAAAGGGGCGCTTGACCCCTTTTATAGCATAAATTCCTTACAGTTTGGTGAAAATATCTTCAGCGGCAAGACGTGATTTAGGGAGTTTGGCATTGAAATCATTTTCACTGCGATAGCCTAAAGTCAGCAATACAGAAGGGATCAAACCCTGTTCTGCAAGTTGTAATTCTTCACTAATCATCTCTTCGTCAAAGCCGCCAATTGGTGTGGCATCAACCCCTTCAATTCCGGCAGCCAAGAGCATTTGACCGAGTGCAATGAAGGTCTGGTTTTCAGCCCAACGCTGAATATCACCTTTTTCATTACGATAATAATGAATATAACCTGCACGGGTATTTTTCTGACCTTCTTTGGCTGATTCATCTTTAAAACGGCCACTGAGATCATCGCGGTTCAATAAGTTTTCTAGATGCAACTCATTAATATCGGCTTTGGTGCAGAATAAAATGGTATGGGATGAATCCAGAACTTTGGGTGCATTGTAGGCATAAGTACCAACCAACGCTTTGGCAATGCGCTGTTTGGCTGCATCATGATCGGCAATAAAAAAATGCCAAGGCTGAATATTGATTGAAGAGGGTGTCAGACGCAAAATTTCTAATAAGCGCTCGAACTGTTCTGCCGGGATTTTCTTGCTAGGATCATAGGCTTTAGTGGTATAGCGGGTCTGCGTGATCTTGAGTAAATCCATCAATGGGCTCCAATCTTTTTAAATAAACAGCGAGTAGAAGTTTTAAATATATACATTTTTCACATCCCCCGATTATTACAATAAAAAAGCATCAGGCAAAGCCTGTTCTGAGATGATCTTGAGCTGGATTCAAGCAAAACTTAGAGTTAAATCAGATTAAAACCCAGTTTTTGTCTATTGGCACTTTTAAGCGAGAAGCGTTTAATAAGAGATATCGCCGGCAACATGCAAATAGGTTAGCGGATGCAAGTCACCAATTACTTTAAACACAAATTGAAAACCCAGCAGCAAATCGGCTTATGGATTGGATTGGCAGATGCCTATGGAACCGAGATTGCGGCAAATGCAGGTTATGACTGGCTGCTGATTGATGGTGAGCATGCACCCAGTGATTTGAGAACGACTTTGTCGCAACTGCAAAGTATTGCTGCTTATCCCTCGCAAGCCGTAGTGCGGCCACCCATTGGCAGCGTACAACTGATCAAGCAACTCCTTGATATCGGTGCACAAACGCTGTTGATTCCGATGGTAGAAACCGTGGAACAGGCCGAACTCATGGTCAGGGCAGTCCGTTATCCGCCTGAAGGAATTCGTGGCGTTGGTGCTGCACTGGCACGTGCCACCCGCTGGAACAGCATTCCAAATTATTATCAGACGGCACATGAAGAAATCTGTTTATTAATCCAGATTGAATCGGTCACAGGACTTGAAAATCTGGATGCTATTCTTCAGATCGACGGGATTGATGGCGTGTTTATTGGCGCCGTTGATCTATCTGCCACTATGGGTTATCAAGGTGATACGAATCATCCTGAAGTACAAAAAGCTGTAATTGATGCAATCCAGCGGATTCGTTCTGCAGGCAAAGCTGCAGGAATTCTGCCAACCCAGCATGAAGTGACGCAAAAATATATCGAACTTGGCACTGAGTTTGTAGCAGTGGGCGTAGATACCAGTGTTTTGATGAATTCCTTGCGTGATCTATTGGGGAAATATAAAAAGGATATCAATGTGATTAATCCGACTAGCGGTTATTAATCAACAAGAGATTCTGAATGAATAGCTTGCTTAGATTTTTAGTTTATTTTTAACCGGAAATTCTTTAGATGAGCTATTCATTCAGCCATAAGAAAATCATAATGAACCTTCAAGATGCAGAACAATTTTTACAAGAACAGCAGAACATCTTAGAGAACCAACGTCAGCAAAAAACTAGACCAGTGCAACAAGCCTTTTTTATGATTCACGTACTGTTTGTAGCCTTAAATGCTATTCTCTTGATCCTGAATTATCAAAAGACGGGAGAGTGGAACTTGCTGTACCTCGGGCTGAGTTTCATGTCTCTAATATTGATTTTAAGGTATTTAAAGACAGGTTTTGTTTATCAACGGAAATGAAGTAACGTTAAAATGAATTTTAGATCATAAAAATCAAAAGCCTAATAATTAACAAAGCAAAGCATGAAAAAAGTTCTTAAAAATCCCATTCTATTGTCATTACAATGTAATTTTGCTTTTGCTGGATAAATAGCTTACACTGGTTGCACTTCAAGCAAGTACTGTTCTTGCTTCTATTATTATTTTAAGCTGATTGTGATGTACTTTTTAGTTCAAGTATTTGAACTCAAATAAGATCTACTAGCCATAGAACTATTATGTAAACTAGGTTGTTATTAATCTCTCTCCATATAGTCACAAAAAGCTCATATCGTGTGAGTAAATATTTTGATCAAAATCAATGAATGGCATATTGCCACTGCCGCTGATGGCAATGAAATTAACGTGAAACTGGTTCCATTAAAGCGTAAGCAAAATACAATGGACGGTTTTATCTGGGTTGAAGTCGGTAAAATGATTCAATTGCCAACGGGTGAGGAATTTCAGTTCAATCTCGATGGTAAAAGTTTCTATACTGGGGTAAACCAGCTTTATCGTCTGTGTTAAGCAGATCAATATCGTAAAAAAGTGGCTGATTAATATCGCCACTTTTTTAGTTTCAGGGTATCAAAACTCTGATCTTCCTGAATTTCCAGAATCTCTGCGCTGTCTTCTTTCCAGTCGCCCAGCACAATTCTTCTCTTTTGACCCAGTTCATGAATGGCTGCGCGATGCGTATGACCATGGATCAGTACATCTACATGCTGTAATGCCAGCTCAACTGCATGCGGGTTGACATCCATCACTTCATAGCTTTTAAACTGTTGTGCCTGATGGCTTTGCTGACGAAAGCGGTTGGCCAGTCTGGTTCGAAATGAAAGCGGGGTTTTTCTTAAGAAGCCCAGTAGCCAGGGATGACGAATAATCTTTTTAAAACGCTGATAAGAAATATCATCGGTGCATAGTGCATCGCCATGTTCCAGGCGAAAACGTGTTCCGGCAATAATCAGCTGATCGATTTCGGGAAGAAGCTGTCCGCCAAATCGAGCTAAAAATTTGCTTCCCAAGACAAAATCCCGGTTGCCGGCCTGAAAATAGACTTGATTCCCAGCCTGAGTAAACTGTTTTAATGCAGTGACAATTTCGTCCAGCCATGGAGAGGTATAGTCATCACCAATCCAGGCATTGAACCAGTCACCCAGAATATACAATTGGGTATTTTGATTTTGATATTCAGTTAATAAATCTAAAAACCCCCGAACAAGTCGAGGGTGATCAGGTGACAAATGTAAATCTGAGATAAACAGATAGGTCACGAATCTTTTCCTTTTATTCCTCTCTAGATCCCTCATTCATATGAGGGATTTTCCATTACACTGTTTTAAAGCGTTGCTTTAAAACTCATAAAAGAACGGAGAGGACGTTTTTTATTCAGAAATGATTTTTGCAGATTCGATTACTACGTTTTCTAGAGGAACGTCAGCGTGGTAGCCACGGTTGCCAGTACGTACGTTTTTGATTTCGTTCACAACGTCTATACCTTCAACGACTTTACCAAATACGGCATAACCCCAACCTTGAGCAGTTTTACCAGAGTGGTTAAGGAATGAGTTGTTTTTCACGTTAATGAAGAACTGAGCAGAAGCAGAATGCGGTGCTTGAGTACGCGCCATTGCAATCGTACCTTCGTCATTGGTCAAGCCGTTGTCTGCTTCGTTTTCGATTGCATCACGTGTTGCTTTTTCCTTGAAATTTTCATCCATGCCGCCGCCTTGGATCATGAAACCATCAATAACACGGTGGAAAATTACGCCGTCATAAAAACCGTCACGTACGTATTCTAAAAAGTTAGCTACGGTTTTAGGTGCTTTTTCAGCATTGAGTTCTAGAACAATACGACCTTTATTGGTGTTTAATTCGACTTGAGGAAAACTCATTGTGTAATCTCCTGATCATGGACGAGTGCCATGGTTTTTTCTGAATGAGTGAAGCATAAGCAAACTACAATCGACAAGGCAAGTAAAAACATTATTTTCTTTGTTAAAAGCATAAAAATAATACCTTATTTATACGTTGATTTATCAAGGCATTTCAAATGCTGCCAGACAGGGCGTTATATTCCTGACAGGTGCGAATTGAATCATTTTCCAGTTTCGTAAAGCGTTGATATTTTAGTTTTGGGCAGCTTGCTGTATTTTCACTTTTTAAAATGAGTGAATTGAAATCAAATACCCTAGTTAGCGGTTGAGAGATTAACCACCTATAGTTAAACTAAGGAACTTTGATAATGAATATACGTACAACTTGTACGATGAAATATTTGTTAATCCCTTTTTAACTTTAGAAGTGAATGATTGATCATGAAGCCAAATGATGTTGTGACATCTCTGCCCGAGAACCCGACCCAGAAGAACAATGCAGTCGATTCAGTGCAGCAGCAAGAACAACAACCAGGCTTGGACTTTGTACGTCAGGTCATTACTGATGATTTAGCCGCTGGTCGTACTCAACAGGTGGTGACGCGTTTTCCGCCTGAGCCGAATGGCTATTTACATATTGGCCATGTGAAAGCAATTTGCTTGAACTTTGGTATTGCTGAAGAATTTAAAGGTGTGTGTAACCTGCGTTTTGATGATACCAACCCGGATGCCGAAGAGCAGGAGTATGTGGATGGTATTGCCAATGATGTGAAATGGCTGGGTTTCCAGTGGGAAGGTGAGCCGCGTTATGCATCAAGCTATTTTGATCAACTTTATACCTGGGCAGTTCAGCTGATTGAGCAGGGCGATGCCTATGTGGATTTGCAAAGTCCGGAAGAGATTCGTTTAAACCGTGGTAATTTCGTTGAACCAGGCAAAAACTCGCCACAACGCGATGCAACGGTTGCAGAAAACCTGGAGCGTTTTGAGAAAATGCGCAGCGGTGAATATGCAGAAGGTCAGGCTGTATTACGTGCCAAGATTGATATGACTTCACCGAACGTGCATATGCGTGATCCGATTCTGTATCGTATCCTGCATTCTGAACACCATCAGACTGGCGAAAAATGGAAAATTTATCCAATGTATGACTATGCGCATCCATTGTCTGATGCGATTGAAGGCATTACGCATTCACTCTGTACCCTGGAATTCCAGGATCACCGTCCGTTCTATGACTGGGTGGTGGCAAAAGTTAAATCACCATCCGTGCCACGTCAGTATGAATCGAGCCGTTTGAATGTGGACTATACCATCACCTCGAAACGTAAATTACGTAAACTGGTGGAAGGTAGCTATGTTCAGGGCTGGGATGACCCACGTATGCCAACTGTAGTCGGTATGCGTCGTCGTGGTTTCACACCTGAAGGTCTACGTGATTTCTGTCAACGTGTCGGTGTATCGAAAGTTGATGGAAGTATTGTCGATGTAGCTATGCTGGAATACTGTATTCGCCAGTCTCTGGAAAATACTGCAGCTCGTGGTATGGCTGTGTTAAATCCATTAAAAGTGACTTTAACCAACTTGCCAGCCGATATGGACCTGACCCATTCACGTCATCCGAATGTCGATATGGGCGAGCGCGTTATTCCATTGACGACTGAGCTGTATATTGACCGTAAAGACTTTGAAGAAGAGCCACCAAAAGGCTTTAAACGTCTGATTCCAGGAGGTGAAGTTCGTTTACGTCATGCCTATGTCATCAAATGTGACGAAGTCATTAAAGATGAAAATGGTGAAGTGGTTGAGCTGAAATGTTCGATTGATCCTGAAACTTTAGGTAAAAATCCTGAAGGTCGTAAGGTGAAAGGCGTGATTCACTGGGTATCTGCGACAAAAGGCGTTCCTGCGGAAGTGCGTATTTACGACCGTCTGTTTACTGAATCTGATCCTGAGGTGGGCGATGACTTCTTGGCAAACCTGAACCCTGAATCATTGAAGGTAGTTCAGGCCGTGATTGAGCCTGCTTTGGCACAAGCACAACCGGAAGACCGTTTCCAGTTTGAGCGTGAAGGCTATTTTGTGGCTGATCAATATGATCATTCCAGCGAAAAACCGGTATTCAACCGTATTCTGGATCTTAAGGATAGCTTTAAACCAGGCAAATAAGCTGGTTTAAGTCAGAATGTAAAAAGCCCAACTCTGGTTGGGCTTTTTCAATACAGCAGGGAAAATTGCATGATTGTGCGTGATAAGAATAATAGTTTGGGTTTACTGTTTGCCTGGCAGGGAACGATTCTGCCCAAGGTACTGCCAGCATTAATCTTGGTGGTTTTTATTTCAGCTTTGCTGGTGTATTTGAGTCAGGCGCATTTCGTCAGCCTTCCTGCTGTCCCGGCAATTGGCTTTACCATTTTTGGTGTCATTCTCTCGATTTTTTTAAGTTTTAGAAATACAGCCTGCTATGATCGCTGGTGGGAAGGTCGTAAGCTTTGGGGCGCGCTGATTGCCACCACGCGTCATTTATGCCGCGACAGCCATGTGCTGGATGAGCAAACCCGTGAAATGTTGCTGTATCGCATGATGCTGTTTACCCATTTGTTACGTGACCGGTTGAGACAGCAAACGCCCAGTATTCAGACTTATCAAGCCACTACCGGTTTTGAACCCAAGTCATTCGAGCAATTGCCGATGCAAATCAATCCATCACAATGGGTGCTGGAACAGATGCAAATAGAGCTGGTACAACAGTATCAGCAGGGCAAGATCAGCGATATTATTTATAACAATCTGAATCAGCATACTGTGGCTTTGGGAGATATTCAGGCCGGTTGTGATCGAATTCTATCAACACCATTGCCATTTTCTTATTCGGTGTTGTTGCATCGTGCGGTTTATTCTTTTTGCTTTATCCTGCCTTTCAGTTTGCAGGCAAATTTAGGTCTGTGGACACCAATTTTGGTGGGATTGATTGCCTATATGCTACTCGGGCTAGATGAACTCAGTGCGGAGCTGGAAGAACCCTTTGGCCTGCAGGACAACGATCTGCCGCTAGATTCAATTGTACGACTAGTAGAGCGGGAAACCCTAAGCTCTTTAGGTAAAGCACTACCTGAGGCGATTCAAGCCAGAAAAGGCTATTTAACCTGATTCCTTATTGACATCATCAAAATGTAAACACGGCCTCAACCTTTCCTGCTCATTATTTATCGGGAGACTAGGTTTTGAATTAACGGTGTTTAAAATTAGTCAGGTCTGACACCTTGATTTTAGCCTGATCTTGCAATTCACGGTATTGTTGCAAACGCTGCTTGGCTTTATCTCTGAGTTTTTTCTTGATGTACAGTGCCAATGCGAAACTCGTGGTGGTCAGGGTCAGGAACATGCTGTTCATAAAACTCATCATTGAGCTGATATAGCCAATCGTCGTCAGGCGATTCATCATGTAAATTACTTGCGGACTACTTTCCACGCCGGTAATGGCCCAAGTACACAAATGCTCGCAATTATTAATAATCAGATGATAGTTATTTTCATGCATTCTGGAACGCATGCGACGTACTACTTTACGACCTTTATATTTTGTCGAATCATAATGCTGTATGTGAATTGGTTTACCATGACTGAAATTTTCAATCGAGGTGATTTCAATAGGGCGTTTTTTGAATAAATGCGCAAAACCAGAATAATGAATGACACGACCACGTCCGGCATAAATCCCGTGATGGGTATAGCCGAAATGTTTGACCATAAGATGTGCCCCTATGGGAAACCGTTTAGTCCGCTGCATATCAGAATTAAGCCATTTAAAAGCATTGTCGTTTAATAGGAAGTGTACTGTGTTTTACAAAATTAATCGATGTCTTGTCTGCATTTCAGAATAAAATTGGAGACTTGATCATCATTTTTTAAATAATTCAAAGAAGCTAGAATCGAAGAAATATAGAGGTGATAAAAAGCTCTAAATAGCCTAAGAAAATCAGCTCTTGCTCTAAAATCAAAACCTGGAATCGAAGATATCATGCAGAATTTCTCTGCCTAATGACAGAGACTCTCAAGTCATTTTTAGCCTTATAACCTGAGTAAAGGAAGAGGGGATTAAATTACCCAATTCCACTTCTCCAAATAAAAAAAGCACCTGATGAAACAGGTGCTTTTTTTATACGGCTGTAACGTTGGCCGATTATTGCAATGGCAAGTGCTGAAGTTCATTCAGTTCTTTACGGCTATAGCCGCGAGATACCAGAACCTTTTTAATTCCGATGATGATTTCTTCATCAGTGGCTTTAGAAAGTGCTTCAAGAAGCTGTTCATTTGTCTTGCAAGAGCAATCATTTTCAACACAAGCAATTTGATTCTTGTGTTCATTGTGTTGTTCATTAGAAAACAACTTTTGCCAAAAACTCATAGAGCCTTCATACAACAACCTAACATAGAGTGAAATATAGCCAATTAAATAAATAAAGCAATAGGACCTATGTGATAAAAGCAGCAGTTGGTCTTGAAAATTTCCGATGGAAGCCTAAAGGTCTAACGATATTTCTTGCTGTACAAGTCAATATTTATTATTAAATGCATGATTTACAATATAAAAAATGGAGCTTTAAAAAGCTCCATTATTGTAACAATATAATAAATTGAAACAAACTCTTTATACTTTTTCTAATAAGACACCCGTCTCAACATGGTGCGTATACGGGAACTGGTCAAACATGGCGAACTTGCTGATTCTATGCGTTTGAGACAACTGTTTCAGATTGTCATATAAGGTATCTGGATTACAAGAAATGTAAATAATACGCTGGAAACGCTGTAACAGTTTCAGCGTTTCATCATCAATACCAGCACGCGGTGGATCGACAAATACCGTATCAAAATCATAAGTCGAAATGTCAATTTGTGCTTCCTGCAAACGACGGAAAACACGTTCGCCATTATAGGCTTGAGTGAATTCTTCGGCAGACAGACGCGCAACCTGAATATTTTCAATCTGGTTCTGCTCAATATTCCACTCAGCTGCATAAACTGAAGATTTGGCTAATTCAGTGGCCAAAACACGGCGGAATTTGGTCGAAAGCGGCAGGGTAAAGTTCCCATTGCCACAGTAGAGTTCCAGCAAATCTTTATCTGATTGTTCCGCTGCATCACATGCCCATTCCAGCATTTTTTGACAAACTTGTGCATTCGGCTGAGTGAAGCTGCTTTCGATCTGCTTGTATTTATAGCGATGATCAAAGACCGATAGCTCTTCCACCACATATTCATCAGTCAGGACGAATTTCTGGCCACGGCTTCGGCCAATCAGTTTGATATTCAGCTTTTCCGCCAGGGCTTTCGCGGCAGGTTCCCAGCTTTCATCCAGCTTGCGGTGATAAATCAGGGATACCAGAACCTGACCACTTAACGTCGCCAGAAAATGGACTTCAAATAGACGATGACCCAGATTGGCATCTGCCTTAAATGCTGCCAGTAGTTGCGGCATCAAGTCATTAATACTGCGGTCTGCAATTGGAAATTCATCAATACGAATCACTTTTTTATTGTTGTTTTCGTCACGTTCGAACATGGCATAAAACAGATCATCTTCAGTATGCCAGATCCGGAATTCAGCACGCATGCGGAAATATTTTTCAGGAGACTGGAATACTTCTAAAGCAGGTGGTTGATATTCGGCAAACTGAGCGCTGATGCGTTCAATTTTGGCTTCAAGTTGTTGCTGATAAGATGAAGTCATATGCAGTAAGAAATCGCAAATATTTTAAAGCGCAAATGGTAGCAAAAAATTGCCGATCTGCCTAAGCCTATTGTAGTCAAGCCGCTTTAAAAGCTGCATAAAAAAGACCAAACCTTCTGAGGAGAGAGGTTTGGCCATAAAGAGGAAAGATTTAAGCTAAAAATGCTGAGATAATTGGACTGATTTAGAGATTATCCATCGTCATCAAGCTGGCATTGCCGCCTGCCGCCGCCGTATTGATACTGATCGCGCGTTCAATCACAAATCGCTCGACCGGAATATCATAGTTGCCCGAACTTAAATGGGTGATACCAATAATTGCACCTTTTCGGCCTGCAATGCGTTTTTGCAAATCAATCAGTTCAGAAGAATCACCATGATGCATGACGGCATCAAACGCGCCTGTTTCAATATCCCGGACCACATTAAATTGCTTGCTGATCGCGGCTGGCATGGTTGGTAAATATTTCAGAATAAAAGTATTGTCAGCTAGGAATGCAGGACGACTGCCGACCGATAAAATTGCCAGAATTTGCTGAATCTGGTCTTGCTCCGTGTGTGCCAAAGATAGAAGACTTTCTCGTGGCAAGATTAGGTACTGATTTTCCTCACCGGTTGGACCTTGCAGGCTAAAGCTTTGACCAGTCGCAATTTGCATAGGTGCTTTTAAAGATAAAGTTGGGAAAGTTTTAGCTACCCAGACTTTAAACTCCTGAACAAGTTTATTTTCAACAAGTGCTGGACCCGCTTGAACTGCATAAGGCTGCGCCAGTTTTTTCTCGGATACTTGATGCATTAAACGGTAGATATACAACGGGCCACCTGCTTTCGGGCCGGTGCCAGACAGACCTTCGCCACCAAAGGGCTGGACGCCCACGACCGCACCAACGATATTGCGGTTGATATACAGGTTGCCGACTTCCGCTCGTGCAATCACGGTTTGCATGGTTTCATCAATACGCGTGTGCAAGCCCATGGTCAGGCCATAACCCTTGCTGTTGATCTGATCTAACAACTGTTCCAGTTCGCCATATTTATAGCTGATCAGATGCAGTACCGGGCCAAACACTTCACGTTCCAGATCATCCAGATTTGGCAGTTCAATCAGGGTTGGTGCAATGAATGTTCCTGGAGTTAATTCAGTCTGGTCCTGATTAAACATCAACTGATGAACTGTATGACCTTTGCTGCGCATCTGCTCAATATGCTTTTGGATATTTTGCTGGGCTTCTGCATCAATCACTGGACCAATATCGGTTTTCAGCAAGACCGGATTGCCAACGCGCAACTGTTGCATGGCACCTTTGAGCATGTTGCGAACAGCCTCCAGATTATCCTCTTGCACACAAAGGACACGCAGGGCAGAACAGCGCTGACCGGCACTGTCATAGGCAGAGCTCACAACATCCAACACCACCTGTTCAGTCAATGCAGATGAATCCACAATCATGGCATTTTGACCACCAGTTTCAGCAATCAGGGTGACGCTTTCTCCAAACTGGTTTAGTCGTTCTGCCACGGTTTTTTGCAGAATCTGAGCGACTTCGGTGGAACCGGTAAACATGATGCCCTGAATACGCGAATCTGCACTGAGTTGCGCACCAATGGTTTCACCACGGCCCGGCAACAGTTGTAACACATCTTGCGGAATACCGGCTTCCCATAAAATCTGCACGGCTTGTGCTGCAATCAGCGGTGTTTGTTCAGCCGGTTTGGCAATCACGGTATTGCCAGCAACCAGTGCCGCTGAAATCTGACCGGTAAAAATCGCCAGCGGGAAGTTCCATGGACTGATACATAGCACGGTGCCTAAAGGCTGGATCTGTACGTTGTCACTGAGATCCAAAACTTGAGCTGCATAATAACGCATGAAATCCACCGCTTCACGCACTTCGGCAATGGCATTGGCATAGGTTTTACCTGCTTCACGAGAAAGAAGAACCATGAGCGGCAGTAGGCGCTGTTCCATCAGTTCCGAAGCTTTATTCAGGCAGGCAGCACGCTCATTTTTTGACAGATTGGCCCAGAAACTTTGTGCATTAACTGCTTGGGTGAGTGCAATTTCGGTCTGTCCAGGAGTTGCTTCATAGACTGTGCCGACCACATCCTGATGTTGTGCCGGATTAATGATTTGCACTACGTTGCTTGTATCGATAACTGTAAACGCCGTTCCCATAGCAGCTGATTGAAATTGTGTATTTGCCAGACTGGATGCGACTTCATTTAAAATACTGAGTTCAGCATCATTGGCCAAATCGAGTCCTAAAGAGTTCAAACGTGCATCGGCATAAAGATCTTGCGGATATGGAATATGCGGATGCTTGGCACCCATCACGCCTTCCTGTTTTGACGCTTTTAAAATGGTTTGCTGTGGATTTTCAATCAAATCTTCAATTTTCAAGGTCTTGTCGGCAATACGGTTGACGAATGAAGTATTAGCACCATTTTCCAGTAAGCGGCGCACCAGATAAGCCAGCAAGGTTTCATGATTGCCGACTGGCGCATAGATCCGGCATGGTACACCGAGTTTATTTTTCGATGGATCGCCTACGACATTTTCATACAGTGGTTCGCCCATGCCATGCAGACATTGGAACTCATATTGGCCGGCATAATACTGCTCAGGTTGTGCCAGCTGATAGATCGTCGCTACCGTTTGTGCATTGTGAGTGGCAAATTGTGGGTAGATATAATCCGGTTCAGCCAACAGCTTACGCGCACAAGCAATATAAGACAGATCTGTATGCACCTTACGAGTAAATACCGGATAATCTGACATTCCATCAATTTGGGCTTTTTTGATTTCGCTATCCCAATATGCGCCTTTGACCAGACGAATCATCAGGCGTTTCTGGCTGCGTTTCGCCAGATCAATGATGTAATCCACGACATAGAAGCAGCGTTTCTGATAGGCTTGAATCACAAAGCCAATGCCTTTCCAGTCCTGCAATTGCGGTTCAAAACACAGGCGTTCTAATAGTTCCAGCGAAATTTCAAGGCGATCGCTTTCTTCAGCATCGATATTTAAACCAATATTGTACTGCTTGGCCAATACCGCGAGTTTAAGTACTTTTGCATAGAGCTCATCATGCACGCGATCCATTTGTGAACGCTGATAACGTGGGTGCAGCGCAGAGAGCTTGATAGAAATTCCAGGCCCGTCATAAACATCTTTATCCTGTGATGCTTGACCAATAGCATGAATGGCTTGCTGATAATCCTGATAATAACGTTCAGCATCCGGATCGGTCAGTGCAGCTTCACCCAGCATGTCATAGGAATAGCGAAAGCCTTTTTCTTCCAGCGGCTCCGCATTTTTCAGGGCTTCATCAATGGTTTCACCCGTAACAAACTGCTCGCCCATCATGCGCATGGCAACATCGACGGCCTTACGGATAATCCCGCGACCACTGTGTGCCAAAAGACCGGTCAACAAGCTAGACAGGCTTTTTTGCTGCGGGGTTTCCATCAGCTTGCCGGTCAGCATCAATCCCCAGGCTGCCGCATTCACAAACATCAGCTGGCTCTGGCCCAAATGTTCTTTCCAGTTGCCTTGATTGATTTTGTCACGGATCAGCAGGTCACGTGTGGCTTTGTCCGGAATCCGCAGCAAGGCTTCTGCCAGACACATCAGGGCAATGCCTTCCTGAGAAGATAAAGAAAATTCCTGCAATAAGCCTTGGACAATACCGGCTTTCCCAGTGGAACTTTTGCGTTCACGTAAGGAATGTGCGAGATCAAAGGCAAGCGCCTGAATCTTGTCACTCATCTCGGAAGAAATTTCACTATGGGCCAATAACTCTTCGACGCAATCCGTTTCAGCACGACGCCATGCCGTATTAATCCGTTCTTCGTATTGGTTTTTATGTTTAAATTCAGCAATATAGTTCGAGTGCTGGGCCGCATCTAAAATGGAATCTGGGCGGAGAGTGGTTGGCATAGTGACTTCCTGTACTGCGTCAATCAGTTCTTTGAGGTGAATGAGTTTTAATCTATAATCACAGAATATTTGACGAATATCTCACTATAGTTTTCGCTTTTTTTAGAGAATAATTCTAATGCCAAGTCCTTATTTGAACCTTGACCGTATAGATATTCGTATACTGGGTTTATTGCAATCCGATGCCAAGCTGTCCAATATCAAATTGGCTGAACTGGTCAATTTGTCACCTACGGCAGCCTTGGCACGTGTACAAAAGCTGACCCGGGAAGGTTTTATTGTGGGCTATGAAGCGCGCCTCAATCCCGTGATGTTGAATAATGGTTTTGTGGTCTTTGTTGAAATTTTACTGGATAAAACCACACCGAATGTTTTAGATGAATTTTCTCATGCAGTTCGGCAGATTCCTGAAATTATCGAATGTCATATGATCAGTGGCGGCTTCGATTTCGTGGTGAAAATCCGTTGTGCCAATATGGATGAGTTTCGGAAAATCTCTGGTCAGATCTTGTGGCAATTGCCCGGAATTAAGGAAACGCGCAGTTATCCGGTGATGGAAGTGATTAAAGAAAGTCAGCAGATCCATCTCAAAATGCCGGGAAAAGCTAAGTAATTCGCAAGTGCCTCATCCGAGAAGATAAAAATATAAAAGGGACGATTAAGTCCCTTTTATATTCAAGTAAAAAGATGATTATTTTTCCATTTCTGCCATTTCTTTTTGATACTCGGCTTTAGCCATTTCAAAACGATGTACTACATCTTCACTAGGTGCTTTATCCAGCAGACTGACGATGATAATGCTGAGGGTAGCCAGAATAAAGCCCGGAATAATCTCATACAGACCGGTATCACCCATGTAATTTTTCCAGACAATTACAGTCACGGCACCGACCACCATACCGACAATCGCGCCGTTGAGGGTCATTCGTTTCCAGAATAGCGACAAGATAATCAGCGGGCCGAATGCGGCCCCAAAGCCGGCCCAGGCATAAGCCACCAGACCCAAAACTTTACTGTTCGGATTAATCGCCAGTGAAATCGCAACTAACGCGATCACTAAGACCATGCCGCGACCTACCCAGATCAGCTCTTTTTGTGAAGCATTTTTACGCAGGAAACTCTTGTATAAATCTTCGGTCAGGGTGGTTGAGCAGACTAAAAGCTGACAGCTCAAGGTACTCATAATTGCCGCCAAGATAGCAGCCAGAATGATTCCGGCAATCCAAGGATTAAACAGAATTTTGGTCAACTCCATAAATACCGTTTCAGGGTTTTGATTCACCACCGAGGCCAATGCGGGATTGACACTGAAGTAGGCAATACCGATATAACCGGCAGCCACTGCACCACCTAGGCATAGAATCATCCAGGTCATGCCAATACGGCGCGCAGCAGGAATGGTTTTGACCGAATCTGCTGCCATAAAACGCACCAGAATATGCGGCTGACCAAAATAACCCAAGCCCCAGGCCAGACTGGAAATAATCGCAACGGTGCTTAAACCTTCAAGCATGCTGGAGGCATGTGGACGAGCTGATTCAAGAATGACACTCACTTGCTGGCTGTTGTCGCCCAAGGCCAAGAAGGTAATGATCGGAGTCAGCAATAAGGCAAAAATCATCAAACCGGCCTGGAATGTATCTGTCCAGCTGATCGCCAAAAAGCCACCAATACAGACATAAAGAATCGTCGCCATCGCACCAATCACAAGCGCTGTGGTGTAATCCCAGCCAAACAGGCTTTCAAACAGTCGTGCACCTGCGACCATGCCTGAGGCACAATAAATCGCAAAAAACACCAGAATGACCAAGGCAGACAAGACCCGTAAAATGCGTTTACGGTCGGAAAATCGGCTGGTGAAATAATCCGGCAAGGTCAGGGCATTGTTCTGATATTCAGTATGGGCACGCAGGCGACCTGCCACCAGTAACCAGTTCAGCCATGCACCGATAATCAAACCGATCGCAATCCATGCTTCTGACAGGCCAGACAGGTAAATGGCTCCCGGAAGACCCATCAACAGCCAGCCACTCATATCCGATGCGCCCGCTGAAAGTGCAGTGACCACACTGCCCAGACTCCGTCCACCTAGAATATATTCGTCAAAATTGGAGGTGGCACGATAAGCATATAAACCGATTGCAATCATGGCGATAATATAAAACATGAAAGTAATCAGGGTGGGGTTTAAAGAAGTCATAGGCAGGTCATCCTGTAAATATGGAAATCATCGTCCAAGATGATTTTTTGTACTGAGATCGCAAGGAGGTGATTCAAGCATGGTTTAAAAATTACACTCTGTAACAATTACACAGCTTTTATGTATGTCTATTGTAAACATCGTAGTAATTCTCTGAAATTAAATCAGGAATAACTTGAGCGGATAAAAGGTAATACGACGTCGAATTCAGGGGAAAAGTGGAAATTTTGAATAAATAATGAAAATATTTGAATTTTAGCTAACTGCTTACACAATCTTACAAAACTCACAGCTTTAGCGTATTGGTAATAAATCGTAGCAAATCTAGGTTAAAGTCTTCCTATTAGGCCTGTATTTGTTTGCTCATATTAATGTCACACCAAATACGGTGCATCGCCAAGAGTATTTTTTAGTGGACAATATGCTTCAAATCGAACCGACCCGCATTGAACGTGATTTATTGGGGGAAAAACAAATCCCGTTGCATAGCTATTATGGGATTCATACCTTACGTGCCATCGAAAATTTTAAGATTTCTGGATTGGCGGTGGGGCAACAAACGCATTTTATTCGTGCTTTGGCCCAAGTGAAAAAAGCTTCGGCACAGGCCAATCTGCATTTTCAAAAATTGTCCGAGCAGACCAGCACTGCCATTCAAAAAGCTTGTGATGAATTGATTCAGCATCCGGAAGCGTGGCAAGCGGCATTTCCACTCGATCCTTATCAGGGCGGTGCCGGAACCTCCATCAATATGAATGCCAATGAGGTAATTGCCAATATTGCACTTGAAATGTCGGGCCATCAGAAAGGCGATTATCACATTCTGCATCCGAATGATCATGTGAATACATCGCAATCGACCAATGATGTCTATCCAACGGCTTTGCGTCTGGCGACCTATAGCAGTCTGGATGAATTGTTGAGCGTGCTTAAAGCATTGATTGACTGTATTGACCATAAAGCTGCCGAATTTGAATATGTCATCAAGATGGGACGTACCCAGTTACAAGATGCCGTGCCGATGACCATGGAACAGGAATTCCGGGCATTTGCCACCTTATTAAAAGAAGACCTGAAGCTGATTGGGCAGATGCGACAGTTATTGCTAGAAGTCAATTTAGGCGCCACTGCCATTGGGACCGGGGTGAATACACCACCGGGCTATGCCAAGCGGGTGGTGGAAATCTTGGCGCACCTAACGGGTTTGCCTTTAAAAGGAGCGGCAGATTATGTCGAGGCGACCAGCGATTGTGGCGTCTTTATTATTTTGTCGAGCAGTTTAAAACGTCTGGCAGTGAAATTGTCCAAAATCTGTAATGATTTGCGCTTGCTCAGTTCGGGACCGCGTACAGGGTTAGCTGAAATCCGTTTGCCTGAGTTACAGGCAGGTTCTTCGATCATGCCGGCAAAAATCAATCCGGTAATTCCGGAAGTGGTCAATCAGATTGCCTTTCGGGTGATTGGTAACGACTTAACCATTACTATGGCTGCGGAAGCCGGACAGCTACAATTGAATGTCATGGAACCTGTGATTGCCGTGGCGATGAATGAATCAATTCAGTTATTGACCCAAGGCATGCAAACCCTGAATCAGAAATGTATTGCTGGTATTCAGGCCAATGAACAGATTTGCTTAAGTTCCGTCATGCGCAGTGTCGGGATTGTGACCTTGCTTGAACCGATATTGGGACATGCCAAATGCGATGAAATCGGCAAACAATGTATGCGGGAAAATAAAACTGTACCGCAAGTGGTGTTGGAGCTGGGCTTATTGAGTGAAGCGCAATTAGAAGAGATTTTTGCATTTGAAAATCTGGTGTCTGAAATCCCTTCAGCAGAGAATCAGCTCGAACAGGTTTCTTAACATACATATACCTATTAAATCGTCTGAAACAGCGAATCGCTGCTATTTTGATAATTTGCCTCAAGTTCAGGATGTGGATTTGAGGCATTTTCATCTAGACTAGAGCCTGAACTATATTTGGCTGGGTAAATGGCGATGTTTGATAAAATCAGTGCATTATTTAAAAGTAATAAACCGACTGCTGCACAGCTATATTTAGAAGAGCAGAATATCCAGTATGTAGAAGGGACTGGTTATATCGTCGATGGTATTCAACTCAATCAGGAATTGGGTGCACGATTAGAGTATTTGTCGAATCGCCGTTTAAAACAGTTTGATGATTTAAAAGCGTTATATGACACCGCGATGCTGATCAATGAAAAAATTGATCTGGAAATTGCCCATCAGCGTTTTAATGCAAGTTTGGGGAATACCGAAGAGAATCTGCTGCAATTTAAAATGATTCTTAAGAAGTTAAATGATTATTATCGTAACTTTCTGCGCGATCAAAAATAAGCTGCTAAAAGTGGCTTAAAATCGAAGTATATGGATGTGGCAAGACTGCATAAAAATAACAAAATATCCTGAGATCATCGTGCTAGTATAAGCCTCAGGTTATTTAGACTTTAAAGCTATATCCATGTTCCAGCAAGAAATTTCCCAACTCAATTTACCACAGCTCAAAGCAGGCGAGAAACGCTGGTTAGGCAATCTGCAAGGTTCCTCAACCGCCTTATTGCTTAAAGAAATCGTGCAGCATCAATCGCGTTTATTTATCGTGATTGCGCGTAATAATCAGCATTTGGGTCAACTGGAAAGTGAACTGGAATTTTATGGGATTAAACCCACGATTTTTCCGGATTGGGAAATCTTGCCTTATGATCGTCTCTCCCCACATCAGGATATTGTCTCGGAACGTCTGGCAATCTTATCCAATATGCCCAAAACTGGTGTACTGTTGTTGTCCGCCTCAACTTTGGCACAACGTGTGGCGCCAACCTCATGGATTCTGGGTGAGCATTTCGATATTCATGTCGGTCAGAAATTTGATCTGGAACAACAAAAGAAAAAGTTGATTCAGGCCGGTTATCATCTGGTCGATACCGTCTATGATCCAGGTGAATTCGCGGTACGCGGCAGTATCATGGATATCTACGCATCGGGACAGGAAGCACCGATTCGGATTGACCTGTTTGATGATGAAATTGAAAGCCTGAAATTTTTCGATGCCGAAACTCAGCGCACCACGCAAAGTTTGCAGCAGTTTACCGTATTGCCGGCACAGGAATTTCCGCTCAATGAAGGTCGTGCCACTTTCCGTGACCGCTATGCCGAATTTTTCCCGACCGCGAATCCCAAGAAAAACCCCATCTATCAGGATGTGATGGATGGCATAGTCTCGCCGGGAATCGAGTTTTATTTACCCTTGTTTTTCAGTGCTGAAGCCATGCAAGGTCAAAGTTCGCTAATTTCATACTTACCTAAGAATGGCATTGTCATTACAGATAAGGCTCTGGACGAAAGTCTCAGCCAGTTTTGGCAAGATGTAGTGCGCCGTTATGAAGATCGTCGCCACAATGTCGATCAGCCGATTATGCCGCCTGAAAGCCTGTTTTTTCAGACCAATCAGGTGCTAGAGCAGCTGAACCAGTTTGCACGCATCATTGCCGCACAAACACCTTTTGATCAAAAAGCTGGAGTATTGAATCTTGAGACCCAGTTGCCACCGCGTCTACCCGTAGACCCGAAACGTGAAAAACCGTTTCATGAAGTCAAAAAATATATTGATCAGGCCAATCATCCGGTACTGCTGGTGGCTGAAAGTGCTGGACGCCGGGAAAGCCTCAAAGATGCCTTAAGACCAAGTCTGGGTGATATCCCCACGGTTGAAAATTTCGATAATTTTATTAAATCTCTGTATGCAATTGCCATTACCAATGCGCCTTTAGAGCGTGGTCTGGTATTGACCGATCGTGTCAGCGTAATTTCTGAAAATCAGCTCTATGAACATCGGGTGGTACAGCGCCGTCGCAAACGTCAACAGGAAGTTTCAGAAGAGTTTCTGATCCGAAGTCTAACTGAGCTGACCATGGGCGCACCTGTGGTGCATATCGATTATGGGGTCGGACGTTATGCCGGTCTGGTCACCTTAAGTATTGATGATCAGGATCACGAATTTTTGCAACTGGATTACGCAGATGCCGCCAAAGTCTATGTGCCGGTGACCAATCTGCACTTAATCAGCCGGTATAGTGGTGGTGATCCGGATCTGGCACCGTTGCATAAACTGGGTACGGATGCATGGAATAAAGCCAAACGTAAAGCGCTGGAACAGATTCACGATGTCGCGGCCGAATTGCTGCATATTCAGGCACGGCGTTCTTCCAAACCTGGAATCAGTTTTGAAGTCGATCAAAGCCTGTATATGCAATTTTCTAGTGGCTTTGCCTATGAAGAAACACTGGATCAGGCCAATGCGATTGAAGCCACACTGCATGACATGCAGCAGGCCAAGCCGATGGATCGACTGGTGTGTGGTGATGTGGGTTTCGGCAAGACAGAAGTCGCGATGCGTGCCGCATTTGTTGCAGTGCAGAATAATCGGCAGGTGGCGATTCTGGTACCAACCACCTTGCTGGCACAGCAGCATTATGATTCATTCAAAGACCGCTTTGCCGACTGGCCGGTCCGGATTGAAGTGCTGTCACGTTTCGGTTCTTCCAAAGCACATACTAAGACCATTGACGACCTCATTGAAGGTAAAGTCGATATTGTGATTGGTACACATAAGATTTTGCAGGAAAATGTCCAGTTTAAGAATCTCGGTCTGATGATTGTCGATGAAGAGCATCGTTTCGGTGTGCGCGACAAGGAGCGAATCAAGGCCATGCGTGCCGATGTTGATATGCTGACACTGACTGCGACTCCAATTCCACGTACGCTGAATATGGCCTTTAGTGGCATGCGTGATCTGTCGATTATCGCCACACCGCCGGCACGCCGTCTTGCGGTGAAAACCTTTGTGCAGGAACATACCGATGACACCATTAAAGAAGCGATTCTGCGTGAATTGCTGCGCGGTGGTCAGGTTTATTTTCTGCATAATGAAGTTGATACAATCGATCGTGCCGCCGAGCATATCCGTAAACTGGTGCCGGAAGCGCGGGTGATTGTGGCCCACGGACAGATGCGTGAACGTGAACTGGAGCAGGTGATGCAGCAGTTCTATCACAAGGAATACAATGTTCTGGTATGTTCGACCATTATTGAAACCGGGATTGATGTTCCGAATGCCAACACCATTCTGATTGAACGTGCCGACAAACTGGGCCTGGCGCAATTACATCAGCTACGCGGACGTGTAGGGCGCTCACATCATCAGGCTTATGCATATTTGATGGTACCGTCATTAAAAGCCTTAAAAGGTGATGCAGAAAAACGTCTGGATGCCATTCAGCGTGCTTCAACTTTGGGTGCCGGTTTTATGCTGGCAACTGAAGATCTGGAAATTCGCGGCGCAGGTGAATTACTCGGTGAACAGCAGAGTGGTTCGATGCAGGCGATTGGTTATAGCCTGTATATGGAAATGCTGGAAAAAGCCACCAAAGCCATTCAAAAAGGTAAAACGCCAAACTTCGACGCACCATTGTCATTGACTGCCGAAATTACCCTGCATATGCCAGCACTGATTCCGGATGAATATCTGGGTGATGTGCATCAACGTCTGTTGTTCTATAAACGCATCAGTAATACCGATACCCAGGAAAAGCTGGATAATATCCGGATGGAATTGATTGATCGTTTTGGTATACCGCCGCAACCGGTCAAACAGCTCTTTGCTGTACATCAGATTCGATTGAAAGCCGAGCAGCTTGGTATTACTAAAATTGATATCAGCAGTCAGGGCGGGCATATTGAATTTGCGCCGGATACTCCAGTTCAGGCCATGACGATTATCCAGATGATGCAGAAACGTCCGACCTATTTCCGGATGGATGGCGGTCAACGTCTAAAAGTCATGGTCATGCTGGAAGACTATCAAAAGCGGATTCAGTTTATACAGGATTTACTGGACAGTCTGCTTAAAGAATTGCACTGATTTTATTCGATTAAATCAGCCTGAAAATTCAGTTTGGGTTTCATTTTCCAATGAAGTTTGCAGGAACAACAGGCTTGATTTTTTTAATGAATTGTTTACAGTAATTGTTGTGATGTGCTTCGCAACAAATCATGAGAATTTGTCTTTAAACACATTGCTTTCAATATTCAGCTTCAGTTGGATATGTTAGTATTAGCCATCATTCTAATTTTGCATCATTTATAAAGATATGTTTAGTTTGCATCCACAACTTGCTCAAGATACGTTTTTTGTAGGCGACTTTCCTTTGTCAACATGTCGTTTGATGAATGATATGCAATTTCCCTGGCTCATTCTGATTCCACGTGTGCCGGGTGTCTCTGAATTATATGAATTGAGTCAAGCTGACCAAGAGCAGTTTTTAAGAGAGTCAAGCTGGTTATCAAGCCAGCTGGCACGTGTTTTCCGTGCAGATAAAATGAATGTAGCAGCGCTGGGTAATATGGTGCCGCAATTGCATTTTCATCATGTAGTTCGTTATCAGAACGACGTTGCATGGCCGAAGCCTGTTTGGGGCACATCTGCTGTTCCTTATAGCAGTGAAGTATTGGCACATATGCGTCAAACCTTAATGCTGGCTTTACGTGGTCAGGGCGACATGCCATTTGACTGGCGCATGGACTAATCAGCCAAGGCATTCCGAGAACCATGAACAGTTGCGGACTTCAGGGAGTGAGTGAGTGCAATTAGACGACTGGATTCAAAAAGAACCCCATCAGTTTGAGTATTTCCATCGCATGATGGGATATATCATGCTGTCTCTGGTTCTGGTCGTCTTTCATTACACTGAACCAGATACCGAGTATCAGCTTTTTGTTCCATTTTTTTTGTTTCTGGTTTTACTGATTACACCGAAGCTATCTCGCTGGCTGATCTATCGTCATGATTATCACATTCGGCGTAATATTCTTTTCCTGATTGATGTCATTGTCATTTCGGTAGTTTTGGCGGCCGTGCATCTGGACTTGGTACTGTCCTTGCTCGGTCTGGTCGCAGTGCTCTATACCGCGATCAGCAATAAAATTTCATTTATGATGGCCTCTCTGGCCAGCCTGATCGGGATTACGCTTTTTTATCTGGCCAATATTCTGGTCTTTGGGTTTAATAATTATTTCGAACCGACCAGCAGTGAGTTGACCGTTTTAGGCTTTATCTGTCTGATTACCTATTTTGGTGTCGGAAGTTTTTATCAAAGTGGTCGTGTGCAATACATGACCCAGAAAAAAGACCATTATTTCGAACAGATGAACCGTTATATGGAATTTGCCAATCAGCTGAGTCGCTATGCGCCCGTGCAGTTATGGCAATCCATTATGAAAGGTGAATCTGAAGCCAAAATTGAATATAAACGTAAAAAGTTGACGATCTTTTTCTCTGATATTCAAGGCTTTACAGAGCTATCTGAAACTCTGATTCCAGATGATTTAGCATTCCTGTTGAATGACTATCTTCGGCATATGACCGAAATCGCTAAAAATTATGAAGCGACTGTCGATAAATTCATGGGTGATGCCATCCTGATTTTCTTTGGTGATCCGAACTCCGAAGGTGTGGAACAGGATGCTAAGAACTGTATGGAAATGGCATTGGCGATGCGTCAGCAAATGAAATTGCTGCGGGAACGCTGGATTAAAATGGGTTATCCGCCACTGCATATCCGCATGGGGATTTCAACCGGTTATTGCCACGTAGGGAATTATGGGGCTACGCATCGTATGGCTTATACCATTGTAGGACGTGATGCCAATCTGGCAGCGCGTTTGCAAAGTGCAGCGGAAGTCGATGAAATCCTGATTTCGGAAGATACTCATAATCTGATCAAAGATGATTATCTTTGTGCACCGAAAAAGCCGATATTCTTGAAAGGCATTAAAGCACCTGTAAGAACCTGGCAGGTCATGGAAAAATATGCGTCTCAGAAAGTCGAGTATCAGCGCTGGTTCGATTATGAATATAAGGGCTTCCATTTATTGCTGAATCTGGATGAAGTGCAAAACTTTGAATATCCTGAGCTGATTCATGTGTTAGAAAAAATGATTAAACGCATTGAAACTCAGCAGAAAATGACCAATTCACAAGGCATTGTCAAACTGAAGCTTGAAGATGAAGTGATTGAACACATTTAAAGTTCATGTAAATTTACTTTAATTGTTTCTTATAAAGAGAAAAAAACCACGCCTGAGCGTGGTTTTTTATTTAACTATGAAACGAAAGTATTAGTGATTTTCTGAAGCATGGTTAATGGTGTATTTTGGAATTTCAATTTCCAGATCTTCATCGTCCAGTTTAACCTGACAAGAAAGACGTGAGTCTGGTTCTAGACCCCAAGCACGATCGAGTAAGTCAGCTTCAACATCATCCATTTCTTCCAAGCTGTCAAAACCTTTGCGTACCACCACATGACAGGTGGTACATGCTGCTGACATATCGCAAGCATGTTCGATTTTAATGCCATTTTTCAGTAGGCTTTCGCAAAGATTGGCATTTTGTTCGACTTCAAACTCAGCACCTTCGGGGCAAATCTGCGCATGTGGAAGAACTTTAATACGTGGCATAGTCGTTACCTTAAATTAGTTTGAGTTTGACCAGTCGTCGAGTTTAGTGCCCTTAAGAGCTGCATCAATATGTTGATTCATACGTGCTGCTGCAAAAGCATCACTATGTATTTTAAGCTGTTCAACGGCAGATTCAATTGCTTTGATATCTGAACCCTGAAGCTGAGTTTCAAGTTGTGCTTGCGCAGTTTGCAGGGCTGCAAGCTGTTCCTCAGTCAAAAGATTGGCATCCGCTTTGAGTGCCTGAGCCAGTGCTTCCAGCTCACGCTGTGCTTCAACTTTAGTTTCATTTAAATGTCGAAGATTCTTATCTTCTTCAGCGAACTTATAACCGTCTAGCAACAGGCGTTCAGTATCTTCACCCGACAAACCATAAGATGGTTTGATATCGATTTGAGCCGTCACGCCAGAGGTGGTTTCTTTGGCAGATACAGTCAGCAAGCCATCTGCATCGACCTGGAACGTCACTTCAATACGTGCCTGACCGGCAGTCATTGGTGGAATGCCATGCAGGACAAAACGCCCTAAACTACGGCAATGCTCAACCAGATCACGTTCACCTTGAACCACATGAATCAACATGGCAGTCTGGCCATCTTGATAAGTCGTAAATTCCTGACGACGAGCGACTGGAATCGCAGTATTACGCGAAATTAACCGCTCAACCAGTCCGCCCATGGTTTCAAGACCAAGAGACAATGGGGTCACGTCTAATAGTAATGAACCATCAGTCGAGTTGCCAATCAATTGGTTCGCAGTAATTGATGCGCCAATCGCAACCACTTCATCCGGGTTAATGGTGCATAGCGGTTCTTGATTGAATACTTCACGCACGGCTTTTTGTACCGCATAAGAACGGGTTGAGCCACCGACCAAAACGACATTTTGAATGTCATCCAGTTCAAGCTTGGCATCACGCATCACACGCTTACATACGCTGATGGTTTTATCCAAAGCAACTTTGATGATCTCTTCAAATGTCGGGCGGTCAAGCGTCAATACTTGATCAAGCAATTTGAGTTGAACTGAATCTGCATCAGACAAAGCTTCTTTGGCTTTACGTGCCGCAACGACAAAATGTGCATATTCGGCATCATTCAAAGTGTCAATATTCAGTTGTTTCTTGGCCCATTTCAGGATCAAACGATCCAGGTCATCACCACCGAGCGCAGTGTGGCCACCGGTTGCTAGAACTTCAAATACACCTTGAGAGAAACGCAGAATCGAAACGTCAAAGGTACCACCACCCAAGTCATAAATCACATAGTTACGGTCTGTGCTTAGATTGCTTTCCTGATCCAGACCATAAGCAACAGCAGCAGCAGTTGGCTCATTTAACAAACGTAAAACATTCAAGCCAGCAAGTTGAGCAGCATCACGGGTTGCCTGACGCTGTGCTTCATCGAAGTACGCCGGAACAGTAATCACTGCACCATTAACCGGATTTTGCAGACTGGCTTCAGCGCGGTCTTTCAACTGCTTTAAAATTTCTGCAGAAATCTCAACCGGAGTCTTACGGCCTTGCGCAGTTTCAAAAGCTGGCATTTCATTGGCTTCACCGACCAAGGCATAAGGGTGCTGGAATTTGATGTCAGCTTTCGAGCGACCCATAAAACGTTTTACAGAAACGATGGTGTTTTTAGGGTCAGTAGTAATGAAAGGCGCAGCTTCATTGCCGTATTGAGTTTGTTGTTCTGCATAATGCACGATAGAAGGAAGTAGCACACGACCTTGTTCGTCATTAAGTACTTTGGCTTTACCTGAAAGAACCGTGGCAACCAAAGAGTGGGTGGTGCCTAAATCGATACCAATCGCAATGCGGTGTTCATGTGGTGCACTTGATTGACCTGGTTCTGCAATTTGCAAGAGAGCCATAGTGTTACATCCTTTGCACGTTAAATATTAAATACTAAAAATTAGAAATCATCATCAAGATCAAAGCTGTCATCGTCCAGGAAGCGGTCTTCCGCTTTGTCGATATCGGCCATGACTTTAACGAAGAAGCGTAGTTTGCGCACTGTATCGCGTGCTTCGGCCCAGTCTTCATCCGCATAATCAATTTTGAACTCGCGAACTAAGCCTTCAATCCATTGCTGGACTTCGACTTTCAGTGAAGTTAAATCTTCAGCAGAAGTTGCATCGTCAAGTTGTTCACGAATTTCCAGAGCGTCCTGCAAGAATTCAAAATCACTGATCGACTGATCTAAGTGATAATCCTGTTTCTTGAGAGTCAGTAAATACGCTGCACGGCTATCGACCGCTGACAAGGCTTTAAATGCCTGATTGATATCACTTGATTTAATCAGAGCTTGATCTTTGTCTTCAGCTTTATCTGGGTGATATTGTTGCTGCAACTTTAAAAATTCAGTCTTTAAAGCCGCCAAATCAATATCGAGTGCTACAGGAAGGTTGAACAACTCAAAATGATTCATGGGAGATGGGATCCGCGATTAATGAGCAAAAATAACTGTATAAATGCAATTAAAACAGTGTGAAACACACTGTTTTAATGTCAAAAGAGAATAACTGCCGGGTTTATACAGTGAAGGATTCACCACAACCGCATTCGCCTTTTTTGTTGGGGTTGTTAAATTCGAAGCCTTCGTTCAAGCCGTTTTTAACATAGTCCATCTCCATACCTTCAAGATAAACCAGACTTTTCGGGTCAACGAATACTTTAACCCCAAACTGTTCAAAGGCTTGGTCATGTGCATCGACTTCATCGACGAACTCGAGCACATAGGCCAGACCAGAACAGCCTGAAGTTTTCACACCAACGCGAATGCCTTCACCCTTACCGCGATTTTTTAAATAATTGCTGATATGAGTTGCAGCATTTTCAGTTAAATGGATCATGAAAACTCCGTTAAAATTTCAAAACGTGGAACAATTAAGCTTTAACTTTCTTGCTACGGTAGTCTTCTACAGCTGCTTTGATTGCATCTTCAGCAAGAACAGAACAGTGTACTTTTACTGGTGGAAGTGCAAGTTCAGTTGCAATATCAAAGTTCTTGATTGCTTGAGCTTGATCCAAAGTTTTACCTTTGAGCCATTCGGTCACAAGTGAACTTGATGCAATGGCAGAACCACAACCATAAGTTTTGAAACGTGCTTCTTCAATCACGCCTTCGTCGTTTACCTGAATCTGTAAACGCATCACGTCACCACATGCTGGCGCACCAACCATACCAGTACCAACGTTTTCAGCATTTTTATCTAAAACGCCAACATTACGAGGGTTTTCGTAATGATCAATTACTTTTTCGCTATAAGCCATGTTGCTTCTCCAAACCTCGGGGTCAGCCTTAGTATTAAATATGGGGGTAAAAAAACTTTTCTCAATGAGATAGCAACGGATTTGTCACTATCTCAGAATGAAAATTAGTGCTCAGCCCACTCAACTTTAGAAAGGTCAATACCTTCCTTATACATATCCCAAAGCGGAGAAAGTTCACGTAACTTCTCAACAGCAGCTTTAGTGATATTCAATACGTGATCGATATCTTCTTCAGTGGTGTATTTACCGAAGCTGAAGCGGATCGAACTGTGTGCAAGTTCGTCTGAAAGACCCAATGCACGAAGTACATAAGATGGTTCAAGTGTTGCAGATGTACATGCCGAACCTGAAGATACCGCAGCATCTTTCAATGCCATCATCAATGATTCGCCTTCAACGAAGTTGAAGCTAATATTCAGGTAGTTCGCTACGTTTTGTGTTGGATGGCCGTTCAGGAACACTTGTTCAAGACCTTGTAAACCATTCCACAGCTTGTCGCGAAGTACACGTAAACGAGTCTGTTCAGCTTCCAGGTTTTTGCCTGCAAGTTCAAAGGCTTCACCCATACCTACAATCTGGTGAGTCGCAAGGGTACCTGAACGCATACCGCGTTCATGACCGCCACCGTGCATTTCAGCTTTAAGGCGTACACGTGGGCTACGACGTACAAACAGTGCGCCAATACCTTTAGGGCCATAGATTTTGTGCGCAGAGAAGCTCATCAAGTCTACTTTTAAAGTTGAAAGATCAATTTCAACTTTACCTGCCGCCTGAGCTGCATCGACATGGAAGAAAATCTTGTTAGCGCGAGTGATTTCACCAATCGCTGCAATATCAGTCACAGTACCGATTTCATTGTTTACCATCATCAGGGAAACAAGAATCGTGTCTGGACGAATCGCTGCCTGTACCATTTCTGGGGTAATTAGACCGGTTTGAGGTTGAGGCTCAATATAGGTAATTTCAAAACCTTCAGACTCAAGCTCACGACAGGTATCTAAAACTGCCTTATGTTCGATTTTAGAGGTAACGATATGTTTACCTTTAGATGCATAGAAATGAGCCACACCTTTAAGCGCAAGGTTGTCTGACTCGGTTGCACCTGAAGTCCATACGATTTCACGTGGATCAGCTTTGATTAAATTCGCAACTTGCTCACGTGCATATTCAACTTTTTCTTCTGCTTGCCAACCATACGCGTGTGAACGAGATGCCGCATTACCAAAGGTACCATCGAATGTTAAGCATTCCATCATACGTTCAGCAACCTGAGGATCTACAGGAGTTGTAGCTGCATAATCAAGATAAATCGGACGTTTCATGTCAAATACCTGTAACCGATAAAAGGGCTGAATCTAAAGGTGCTGATTTTTGGCGTAATGACACAGTCTGGACGTTGTCACGTGCAACCAGATCAGCAAGCGAGATTTTTTCTAAATAATCGGCAATGTGATGGGAGAGTTCCTGCCATAAATCATGAGTCAAGCACATCGCGCCATTCTGGCAATTGCCTTTATGGTCACAGCGAGTCGCATCAACTGTTTCGTTTACAGCTTCAATAATTGCTAACACAGTAATTTCATCTGCATTACGTGCTAAATGGTAACCACCATTTGCGCCACGAACACTAGAAACTAAACCATGACGCTTGAGCTTCGCAAATAACTGCTCAAGATAAGCAACAGAAATAGTTTGACGTGCTGCAATTTCAGCGAGCGTTATCGTTTTTTCAGAAGGCTGCAAAGCTAGATCAAGTAGAGCAGTCACAGCGTAGCGACCGCGAGTGGTTAGGCGCATGATTCGATACACATAGTTAGACTAGATGTGTAGATTTTATGAATCCCGACTAAATTAGTCAAGTTATTTTTAGTAGACCTTAGTGGGATTTAATTTTTGGAGAATGAAAGATTTACATGCTCAGCCAATTATACACTAATAACATAATCAAAAGTACGCTGCTCAGGCCAAAAATGATATTAATATGCTTTTGACGGCGTTCGATCCGTTTCAGGCGGTTTTTATACTGTTTGACTTCCACTTGCAGGGTATTGATCTTGGAGCGCTGTTCTTCAATTTTCTTTAAAAGCGGTGCAATACGCTTTTTAGAAGCAATAATTTCCGCTTCATCCGTCGGCGCATCAGACAGCCAGTGTTTCCAGTCGGCTAGTACTTTTGGCAAGCTGAATACGGTTAACAGATCACGAAACTCATCTTTTAAAACCTGATTGCCATCAATGCGCATGCTGCGAATGCTACGACGATTGCCAAAAATGAAAATTTTAATCAGATCGGGAAGTGTAGTGCGCACATCCAGGTCGACAATGCGGTCCGGTGCTTTGTGGTCAAATAATAGTCCATTGGGGGTGAATTGCACATAAAAGTCGAAATATGGAATATAGCTATTGATTTTAATCGAGATGTTTTCATCTACAAACTTTTTGGCCTGTAATGCAACGACACGATCATGCTTGAGAATGAAAGTAAATATTGTCTCTAAAACAATTAACGTCATCGTAAGCAACAAATGCGGTTGATTTTGACTTTGTTGCGATTCGCTCATATACAACCAATCCTTACCTGAAATATAAAGTGAAAAAGCTTCCTGCTTGTGAAGAGATTTCAGGGTTAAATCAAATTAGACTTGAAATAAATTGCTTTGTAGAACAGTTTATCAAATCTATCAAGTACTAAATTTGCTATTATGCAGTGGTTTTGTAGAATAATTTATAATAATTGCGCAGAAAACAAACAGGAGCCGTGCACATGGATAAGTCAAAAACAGCACAAGACTCAGCTGAAGCTTCGAATGAGAAAATGCTGAAACCCAAGTCTAAATCTGCCTCGGAGCGCAAATCGGTTCTTGATTTTCGTAAATACACCAAACAGATCTGGTTGGCTGGACTAGGAGCTTTTTCACGTGCAGAAGAAGAAGGCAATAAACTGTTTGACTCGCTGGTCAAGGTCGGGGAAGAGCTTGAATCTAAAACTGCAGATATTGCCGATCAAACTGTAGAGAAGGTTTCGGAAAAGGCCAAAGAGTCGGTCACAGACACCAAAGACAAAGTGGAAAAATTAATCGACAACTCTGTTCATCACTCATTGAATCGTATAGGATTAGTCACACTGAAGGATGTACAGTATTTGGAACGTTTAATCCTTCAGTTGCATACCAAGGTTGATCAGTTGACTGCGGAACAAGAAAAAATGAAAGAAGAATTGTCGAAAAAACTTAAATAAAATGACTTTATTTATTATTCAATGTTTTTTTCGCATATTTTTTGAAAAAAAAGAGGTTCTTAAGTATTGCGTTTATACCTAAAGCATTGCTATAAAGGCGTTATGGCATGTTAAACCAATTCTTGAACCTTAAATAAACGATATTAAGAGGACGTAATCTTCATGAATAAATCAGAATTAATTGATGCAATTGCAGAAAAAGGGGGATTATCTAAGGCTGACGCAGGTAAAGCTTTAGATGCTACAATTGCTTCTGTTACTGAAGCTTTAAAATCGGGTGATACAGTAACTTTAGTGGGTTTTGGTACTTTCGGTGTGAAAGAGCGCGCTGCACGTACTGGCCGTAATCCACAAACTGGTGCTACTCTTGAGATCAAAGCAAGCAAAGTACCTAGCTTCAAAGCAGGTAAAGGCTTAAAAGACGCTGTAGCTTAAGCTTACCCAGCGACGAAACGCGCCTTCTTTGGCGCGTTTTTTATTGATAAATTTAATTGTGATGATTAACACATTCATTCAATGGGTATTTTCGGTTAAAATCCTTTGCAAATAAAATATTGGAATACTTATGGAAGCTTTTCGTAAAGTTATTAAGGGTTGGTTAGGCAAAGTCTTGCTCGTTCTGTTTTTGACCCCGTTAGCACTTGTAGGTATTGAAGGATATTTTAGCAGCGGAAACTCTGATGCGGCAAAATCAGTGAACGGGACTGAAATATCTCAAAAAGAATTAGAGTCACTGACCAAATCATTTAAAGAACAATATCTCAGTTATGCCAATGGGGATGAAACTTTACTGAATCAAAGCTTCATTGACCAGAAAGCCATGGATACGCTGGTTGCACGTACTTTATTGCTGCAACAGGCTGAAGAATTAGGGATCAGTCTGAGTGACCAGCAAATTGAACAGATGATTGCTCAGCAGCCTACTTTTCAGCAAGATGGAAAGTTCTCGAATGCTTTATATGAAAATTATCTAAAATCAATTGGCATGACTAATCGTGCTTTGATTGAAAGTTTACGTAAAGATCATGCGCTGAAGATGCTGTCATCAACTTTCCTGGATTATCCACTGGTGAGCCCAGTCGAAATGCAGCAGATTGCCGATTTACAAACTGAACAACGTCATATTCATATTTCCAGCATTAATCTGGACAGCTATAAAAAAGATGTCAAAGTGACGGATGCAGATATTGCTGCTTATTATGAAAAACACAAAACACTGTTTAAACAGCCGACCAGTGTAGATGTCGACTATGTGGTGTTAAAGCCAAGCGATATTCAGGTGGAGAGTTTAGCGGTTACAGATGCTGAGCTTCAGGAAGCGTATACCGCCTTTGTTGCAACACAAAAACAGGCAGTTAAACCAGATGTGAGGCATATTTTAATTACGGCGGACAGTCGTAGTGATGCTGAAGCGAAAAAACTGGCGACCGAGATTGCAGCCAAAATTAAAGCCGGTACCACTTTTGCTCAAGCTGCAGCACAATATTCTGAAGATCCTGAATCTAAGTCTAAAGGTGGTGCACTTGCTGTCTATGAAGAAGGTGTATTTGGCACTGCATTTGACCAGACGGTTAGTTCTTTAAAATCGGGTCAGGTGTCTGCACCGGTGAAAACAGATTATGGATACCACATTATTTCTGTGCAAACGCCAGATGTTGCGGTTCCTTCTTTTGAATCACAAAAAGCACGTTTGTCTGAAGAAGCCTTGGCTGCTAAAAAATCCAATGCATTCTCTGATACGGTCAATACGCTAAATGATATGGTAGTAGGAAGTGATTCTCTGGATGTCGTTACACAGGAAGTTAAAGGTGTACAAGTCCAGAAAGCCCAAAGAGTAAAACTTTCGACTCGTGATCCAGTGCTGAGCGATGCTAACCTCAAAGTCAAATTGTTTAATGACGATGTTAAAAATGGTGATCGTAATGCTTCATCAAGCATTCAGTTAGCCAATGGTGATGTAGCCTGGATAAAGGTGCGTAATTATCATGCAGCCGGCGAACAAACATTGGCAGAAGCAAAACCCCGTGTTAAGGCTCAGTTGATTGAAGACAAGGCAGCTGCTTTGGCAAAAGCAAAAATTCAGAAAGCTTTGGATGAGTTCAAAACCAAACCGGCTGCGGCAGTGGCGAAAGGTGATTTGATCTTTGAAGATGCTGGTGTTTACACACGTGCTGAAGGTTTGCTAAAACGTGATGTACAGCGTGCGGCTTTTAGTCTTCCGACACCAAAAGCAGGGCATTGGTCAGTGACGACAGCGAAAATGCCGAATGAACTGGTTGTGGTTGCGGTATCAGAAGTGAAGAAAAATCCGGTGGATGTATTAAGTGCAGAACAGCGTAGTGAGTTGGTGAAGTTATATCAGCAACTTCGTGGTCAGCAGGAATTTGATGACTATACGCGTTACCTGAAATCTCAGGCAAAAATCAAATAAAATTGTTGTATAAAAAAACCAGCCTGCGGGCTGGTTTTTTGTTTTCTAGGCAAATAATGGTTTAAGCACGAATAATCAGTTGATAACCGGTATATTTGCGCATATTAATCACGCCAGTATCCAGAATTAAATACTGGCCCTTGATGCCTTGTAATTTGCCACGAATCACAGGAGTTTTATCCAGATTATGCGATTTAATCTTTTCCGGATATTGTTCTACCGGATAAATAAACTCTCGTGCGAATTCATCTTCCAATACTTCAATATTTTCATTAAATTCTAGATTCTGATTAAATTCTTCGCGAATGCTTTGAATTTTAGGCGCAAATTCTTCCAGCAGTTGTTCACGCACTTCAATCAGGTTCAATGGTTCTGCTTCACCTTTCAGTAGCTTGCGCCAGTCAGTTTTATCAGCAACCTGCGTACCAAACATGACCTCAAGCTTTCCGGAAAGACGACGTGAGCCCACTTTCATAATCGGCAGGGCTTGGGTGGCACCCTGATCAAGCCAGCGAGTCGGCATTTGGCTGGTACGGGTAATGCCGACCTTTAATGCACTGGAATTGGCCAGATAGACAATATGTGGTTGGAAGCAGACATTCTGTGCAAATTCATCTTCGCGGCAAGTGCCCAAATGATAATGGCACGTCTCTGGCTTCATGATGCACATATCACATGAAGCATTGGTTTTAAAACATTTAAAACAGTGACCTTGCGAAAATGATTTGGAAGTTTTGTTGCCACAGGACACGCAGTAAATATTACCGGTCCATTCAATCTCGATTTCCTGGCCTAAATTAAACGGAAGATCAATTTCTGCACGATCTAAAATTAATTTATATTCAACATTTGCCCGCTGTATCTGTTGATCAGTTACACTAAGGTCCTTGAGGCCGACGTGCATTTTATGACAAATGCCCTGAAGTTCCATAAAAATTACTCACTTAAATCATAAGGATGCAGTTATGGCTGAGCAGAATGTCATTACCTCGATGCTAGACGATTTCGCACAGGAACAGCCAATTCATACTGCTATTTGTATTGGGCAGGACTTGAGCCAAGTCCAGTTTCAGCCAGCTATTCAATGGTCCTATTTTAGCGTATCTGACTTTTTAAATCTGCCTTTTCAGCAACGTTATGACTTGGCTGTAGTGATGTTGGATACTGCAGAAACAGAAAATTTATCGGAGCAGATCATGGGTCAAATTCTGGTGAAATTACGTGATTTGTTTGCCAAACGATTGGTGGTAATCAGCCGGCTGCAAGATGAAAAGTTATTGAGAGCTTTGGGATTTACCCAGTTGATTGACAAGACCACACATGAGGCCGATTTTGCGCTGTGGCAGTTTAATATTTTAACCTATAAGCACGTGCCAGACTGGTTTAACTCCAAATTTTGGGCTAATCCGGAAAACTGGGATAAATTTCGCTGGTAAGCCAAAAACCTGCTTAACTAAGATTGCAAATATTAACACAATCTTGCCTAGACAATATGAGGGTAGGCCGTATTCTGTAATTAAGACGCACATAGGATATAGAACATGACAAACCTGAGTAGTATTGTGGAAATATTAGCAAAGCAGGCATTGGGTGGTGGACAGTTGCAGCAAAAGTCCTCACAACAAGGTGGCTTGGCAGATATCCTGGGGTCTGTGCTAGGGCATTTAAACCAGTCAAATTCTCAGCAAAATCAAAATACTCAAAACCAGCAAAATCAAACCGGCCAGCAGACTCGACAAAATGGTCTGGGGGCAATTTTAGGTTCAGTACTAAGTCAGTTCGGTGGTAGTGGTACTCAAGGTACTGCTCAGCCTCGTTCAGGATTGGGTGGTTCTACTGGTAAAACCTTATTGATTGCAGTACTGCCTTTAGTGCTGGCCTGGATTCAAAAACAGGGCGGTTTACAGGGTGCATTAGACAAGCTCAAAGGACAGGGGCTCAATAGCCAGGTCGATGATTGGGTGTCGACCGGCCCCGGTGAAAATGCCAATGTCGATCCGCAGCAGGTGCAAAACCTGTTTGATGATCAGGAAGTTGAAGCAGTTGCACAACAAACCCATGCACCGAAACAGGATGTTTATAGTGCGATTTCACAGGTCTTGCCGCAGATTATTGATTCGCTTACTCCACAAGGTGAGCAAACCAGCAAGCAGGAAGCCAATAATGATATTCAAAATGTATTGAATATGGTTTCAGGACTTCTTAAAAAATAAATATAGACATTAAAAAATCCCGATATCTGTCGGGATTTTTTAATAACTATCAAATGATTTAGAATTTAATCTAGCGTCTGTTGAGAATTACCGAGAGTTAATTAAACTCGCGCACAATTGAATCATGGCTTCAAAACTCGTATCTGTTTTACAACTACGCATCGCTATACGTTTAAATTCTTTTAACTTACAGAAATAGTTTTCAATGAGATGACGCCATTTATACATAATCGTATCAAATGCTCTCATTACTTTTCGATTAGATTTGGGTGGGATCACCACTTTCACTTTACGTTCATTTAGTTCTTGAATGAGCCAATCTGCATCAAATGCTTTATCTGCTAGTAATGCTTGAAAATCAACATCTTCAATTAAAGGTTTGGTTTCTACTAAATCGTGATATTGACCAGGCATTAATCGAAACTTAATGAGTTTGCCTAGACTATCCACTAAGGCAAGAATTTTACAGGTCATTCCACCTCGAGATTTACCTATAGACTGTTTGAAAGTCCCCCTTTTGCACCTTGCCCATGTCGATGAACTTTAACAATCGTTCCATCAATCATGGCGTATTCCAAATCAACATCTTCATTTACAGATGCAAAAATAGTTTCAAATACACCAGCTTTCACCCAGTCACGGTATCTTTTAAAGACGGTATTCCATTTACCAAAATGAGGAGGTAGATCACGCCATGGACTGCCTGTACGGGCAATCCATAGGACTGCTTCTAAAAATAATCGATTATCTTTTCCACTACGACCTCGATCGGTCACTTTACCTAGGCAAAAAGGTTCCATTTTTGCCCATTGGGCATCAGTAAGTATGTATCTATCCATAGTACTATTATAAATTAATCAGTTGCCTTTGTTAATTCTCAACAAGCCCTAGATTCATACTAAACAGCTGATTAGATTTACAAATTTTTTTGGCGACATAATGAGATTTTCTCATGCGAATCAGGATAATCTGCGACTGAAAACCGAGTTCACCAAACTCAGGTTCCACCTGTACATAATGCAGTTGTCCATACTCATCCCGTACCCGTGCTTGAGCAGAAAAACCGGGACGGGCATTGCCACTGGAAATCGTCGCCAGACGACCAAGTAAATTGACATTGTTCTTTTTATATTTGGGTGGAATGACCTGATCCAGACAGTGAATCATAAAAATAGTAAAAAAAGTCGCAATGATTAAAGCCGGAATAATCAGGTAATAAGCAGGCAGAAATTTAAATTCCTGAGAATAGATCAGGAACTGTAAAACATAGCCGGCAAAACTAAAATTCATCAGGAAGAAAAACACAATCAAGGTTTTGGAAAATTTGACGTTTAGTAGATCCATCTGCTGAAAGTCATAAGGTGAAATTTTTTGCAGAAACTTGCTGGGTCTGAGTCCAAAATAGAAACCAATGGTTTTCACCACACCGAACAGAATAATCGCCAATAAACTCAGATGAAAAGGCATCAGGTTATAGTCTAGAAAAAATGCAGGCATGGTGAAGTCCGTTTTAGTCTTATTCTGAGAGGTAAATTCCACCATCAGAATGCACGGTAATCTCTACTTTTTCAAGTGCTTGACCTTGGCAAGGCCCAGAAATGCATTCACCGCTTTCTACCAGAAACAAGGCGCCATGCGTGGAGCATTCAATAAATTCCTGATCACGATCCAGAAACTGGTTTTCCAGAAATTCCAGTTCGACCTGCAAATGCGGACACAGGTTTTGATAGGCATAGAAGGCACCATCACGCTGTGTGATAAAGATATTATCTCCATCGGGAAGCTCAAAAGAGCGTGCTTCGCGTTCTGGAACGTCTTCGGTCATGCAAATTTTAAACATTAAGCACATTCCTTTTGAAAGTCTTGTAATAATGCCGCATAGTCTTCAACTGCCAGGCGCGGACCAAATTGTGAAACCACCTGGCTCGAAATAAGAATCGCCAGTTCAGCCGCAGCTTGAAGACCCAAATTGGCATTCAATCCGTACAGGAAAGCCCCGGCAAAAGCATCGCCGGCACCATTCGCATCGACTGCGATGACCTTACGGCCAGGCACTTTAAAGGTATTCTCATGATCTGAAATTAGAGCACCTTCGGCTGACATTGTAATGACAACGTACTTGCTAATGGCTTTTAGCTTGGTCATTGCGGCATCTACGCTACTCGTTTCTGTATACATCATGGCTTCATCCTGGTTACACAGTAGCAGGTCAACGCCATCGCCAATCATTTCATCCAGACCGGCACGCGCGTATTGCACCATGGCAGGATCAGATAAAGTTAGAGCAATTTTAACGCCATTAGCACGTGCAATATCACGTGCTTGTTGTACCGCATGACGTGCCGTTTCAGAAGTCGATAAATATCCTTCAAGATATAACCATTTCGCGCTATGTAATGCGCTGAAATCAATTTGTTGATCGGTCAGTTCGGCCGTAATACCCAGGTAAGTATGCATGGTACGTTCAGAATCAGGGCTGACCAGAACCATACATGTCCCTGTCACGCCTTCACTGATCGATTGGGTGGTGGTTTTAATACCGGCATCATTTAAACCTTTCAGGTAGATGTGTCCCAGTTCGTCATTGCCGACACGACAGCCATAAAATGCAGAACCACCGAGCGCAGAAAATGCCACAGTAGTGTTGGCTGCTGAACCGCCTGAAGCCTGACCTTTATACACTTGAGTCGCTTGAAGATTTTGATAAAGAGTGGCCTGAGTCTCACCATCTGCAAGTTGCATGGTGCCTTTTTGCAAGTGATGTGCAGTTAAAAAGTCATCAGAAACTTTAAATTCTTGGTCAATCAGCGCATTACCAATCGCAAAAAGATCAACAGTTGCCATGTTCAAATATCACATTAAAAATGAAAGTCCTAAGTTTACACGATTGCTTGGGATTGCTGTAGTTTGCTGAATCATTTTCAAATACTTTTCAAAAATGCTGTATTTTGTTCAGCAGCTATCTTTGGTCTAAAAGCTGGCTTATTTTTGTGCACTGGTGCGCCGCAGCATTGATTTAAGGATCACATTTTATTTATAAAGAGATATCGCTCCTGGCATGATACTTTAAGTCGCTTGGCAACAGTCATTCTTCACAACAATTTCAAATAGTGTGCGTATATGAATATTAAAATTGTAACAGCCGAACAACTCCCGGATCAGATCGAAACACTGGCAACTCTGGCACGTAAAGAAGGCTATAATTTGGTAGATAAGTTAATAGAAGAATATCGCACCGGGAAAAACTGCTTTAGCCACGCCAATGAATATTTGGTAGTGGCGCATGATGGCAAGAAACTGGTTGCCTGTGGCGGCTTAAACCAGCAATGGGGAGATAATGGTATTGAAGAGCGGATTGGTCGGGTACGTCGTTTCTATGTGCATCCGAAATATCGTCAGCATGGCGTAGGCAAACAGCTTTTGGCTTATTTGGAACAGTTGGCACGTCCGCATTATTCAGCTTTGTGCCTGCAAACAGATACCCGACTGGCCGCCAGTTTTTATCAAAAGCAAAATTATGTATTTGTAGAAAATAATCCAAGCTATAACTATTTTAAATATCTGATTTCTTAAGCTTGTAAATACTCATCTAGATGCAGGAAGTAAATTTGATGATTTAATTTTCAAATGATCAAGTTTACTTAATTCGATCAAAATCCTCGGTTTTCAACGTGAATAATTCAAACAACTAAAGCTATAATGCGCTTAGTTATTTTAATTAAAGCATTAGGAGATCGCATGACTGTAGATGTCACTGAAACCATTTCTCAAACTGTACATCCTGCGTTTCAGTTGGTACGTCAACAACATGTTGAAGCTTTAGACATTTTCGTGTCTGAATATAAACATAAAGTGACTGGCGCCACGCATTATCATCTGGCGACCAATCACGACGAAAATGTCTTTCTGGTGGCGTTTCGTACCCAGCCGATGGATTCTAAAGGCGAAGCACATATTCTGGAACATACTGCGCTGTGTGGTTCAGAAAAATTCCCGGTGCGTGATCCATTCTTCCTGATGATTCGCCGTTCACTGAATACTTTCATGAATGCCTTTACTGCGGCTGACTGGACTGCGTATCCATTTGCGACCCAAAATAGTAAAGATTTCCAGAACCTGCTCGAAGTGTATATGGATGCAGCATTTGCTGCGAACCTGAATCCATTGGATTTTGCCCAGGAAGGCATTCGCATTGAGCTGGAAAATGGCGAGCCTGTCTATAAAGGCGTAGTTTTTAATGAAATGAAAGGTGCGATGAGTTCGCCTTCAGATCAGCTTTATCACACGCTGGCGCATCATTTATTCCCGAATACGACCTATCACTATAATTCTGGTGGGGATCCTAAAGATATTCCTGATCTGACTTACCAGGAGTTAGTTGATTTCTATAAGTCACATTACCATCCAAGTAATGCAGTCTTCATGACCTTTGGCAATAAAATAGCATTCGAACTGCAAGAGCAGTTTGAACATCTGGCATTGTCCAAATTTGAAAAAGGTCAGACGCTGTATCCAACACCTGAAACCCGTTTGACTGCACCATTGACGGTGACAGACAGCTATGCTGTTGATGCTGAAGACCTGCAGGACAAGACCTATCATGTGCTGTCATGGTTATTGCCAGAAGCCAGTGACATTAAACTGCGTTTAGGTATGCGTTTAGTTGAAGGTATCTTGTTAGAAGATTCAGCATCACCACTGCGTCATTATCTGGAAACGTGTGGTTATGCTGATGCAACAGGTCCATTCATGGGCGTGGATGATTCTAATTTTGAAATGACTTTCTACTGTGCGGTACAGGGTTCAAATCCTGAACATGCAGAAGAATTTAAAAATGGTGTGTTTAAGGTTCTGGAAGAGGTTGCGTCTAAACCGGTTGATCAGAACATGGTCGATGCGATTCTGCATCAAATTGAATTGCATCAGCGTGAAATCAATGGTGATGGTACGCCGTATGGTCTGAGCCTGATTCTGAGCGGTTTGGGCAGCGCAATTCATCACCGTGATCCGGTCGAAGTTTGGGATGTGGACTCTGCGATTGCCGCAGTTAAGGAAGAACTGCAAGATCCAATGTGGCTTTCCAATCTGATCAAAGAGCATTTGCTGGATAATCCGCATCGTGTCCAATTGACACTGGTTCCGGATGCGACTAAATCTGCCAAAGAAGCAGCGGATGAAAAAGCGCGTCTGGCTGAAATTGGCAAGAATCTGACTGAAGAACAGAAAGCTGAAATTATTGCGCAGACTGAAGCATTGAATGTGCGTCAGGACACGCCGGATGACTTGAATTTATTGCCGAAAGTCGGTCTGGAAGATGTCCCTGCGGAATTGCAAATTGTTCAAGGCCAGTTGCGCGAGATTATCTGTAACCGTGTTGATACGCCGTTGAACCTGTATCATGCCGGCACCAATGGGATTTATTATCAACAGGTTCTGGTCAATATTCCGGATGAAGTGGTGCAGTCGCCTTACTTTAACCTGCTGTCGATCCTGATGGGTGAAGTTGGTGCGGGTGAGTATGATTATCTTGAGTTCCAGCAACTGCAAACAGCGGTAAGTGGCGGTCTGGGCATGGGCGCATCTTTGCGTTCTAAAGTCGATGACAAAAACAAAATTAGTGCCTGGTTGACGTTGACCACCAAATCTTTGGTGAATCATCTGGATGCAATTCGTCTGTTAAAGATCGGTTTTGAACAGCTTCGTTTTGATGAGAAAGACCGTATTGTTGAACTGTTACAACAGCGTAAAACGCGCTGGCAGTCACGTATTTCTGGTTCTGGACATAGCTATGCAATGCAAACGGCTTCACGTCAGCATAGTGCATTGGCTTTGCGTGATTATCACAATACCGGTTTGGGTGCATTGAACTGGCTGATCGAACTGGTCTCAAAAATTGAAAAAGATCCGGCTGAATATGATCTGCTGATTGACGAGTTAAAACGAATTCATCGTGTCTTGTTGCAAGCACCAAAGCAATTCCTGTTAGTCTGTGAAGAGCCGCAATCTGAGCATCTGATTGAAGAAATCCAGAATGTCTGGGACAAGCTTGCGGTGGATTCTGCACCGGTTGCATTGACTCAAGTGGAAAAAGTAACCCATGATCAGCATGAGGCTTGGTTGATTCAAGCCAATGTCCAGTTCTGTGCGGCTGCTTATCCAGCTGTTGAAGTTTCACATCCTGATGCTGCTGCATTGATGGTGCTGGCTGGATATTTGCGTAATGGCTTCCTGCACAGCGCCATCCGTGAAAAAGGCGGTGCCTATGGTGGTGGTGCCAGCTATGACGGCAATGCTTGTTCATTCCGTTTCTACAGCTACCGTGACCCACGTCTGGCAGAAACTTTCCAGGATTTTGATGCCAGTATCCAGTGGTTACTCAATGCACCACAACAGCCGCATCAACTGGAAGAAGCCATTCTGGGTCTGATTGCCAGCATGGATAAACCGGGTTCACCGGCGGGTGAAGCGATCACTGCATGTTATGCCTATCTGCATCAACGTACACCAGCGTTCCGTAAAAAATTACGTGAACGTTTATTGAATGTCACACTGGATGATTTGCAGCGTGTTGCACAGACCTATCTGGTCGAGCAGCAGGCGACGAAAGCAGTTGTGGCACCAGTGGCAAAACGTGAAATGCTGGAGCAGCTTGGTTTTGTAATTCAACAAGTTCTATAAATAAAAAGAAGAGGATAAGGGATGGCGCTTAATTCGTTTAAGCGCTCAACTCTGCAGCTGAGCGTTTTGCTGGGCTGTGCAGTTGGGACGCAAGTGAATGCGGAAGAAATAGTAGTTAACAGCCCCATGCCGGCAACGGCCGAAGCCTGTGCCGCACTGGAAAGTAGTGCAGAGCGTCTGGCTTGCTATGATGCTTTATTTAAAATTCCGGTCACTGAGAAGCCTGCAATCGTTTCTGAACGTCGTGCAGCAGCAGAAATTGCGCCTGAGCCCGACAATTTAAAAGCGAAAATTGGTCAAACTGTTTCCAATATTTACGCTTCTGAAGGATCAAAGCTGACGCCGAATCTGTCTTTGCTGGATAGCCGCTGGGAACTCTCTCCGGAAAGTAAATTAGGCACCTGGAACATCCGTTCTTATCAGCCGGTGTATTTGATGCCAGGTTTCTGGACATCAAACAAGAATGAATTACCCGAGAGTGAAAATCCCAACAATATAGAGACAGAGAAACAGAATCTCACTTCAACCGAAGCAAAGTTTCAGTTGTCTTTAAAGACCAAGGCAGTTGAAAATATCTTGGGCGATAATGGCGATCTTTGGCTTGGCTATACTCAGTCTTCGCGTTGGCAGGTGTATAACTCGGAAGAATCACGTCCGTTTCGTGAAACCAACTATGAACCTGAAGCAAGTTTGGTTTTTCGTACCAACTATGATCTTTTAGGTCTGAACTGGCGTATGTTGGGACTGACCATCAATCATCAGTCCAATGGTCGTTCTGATCCGTTATCACGTAGCTGGAACCGGGTGATGCTGAATCTTGGTTTTGAAAAAGACAATTTTGCCTTGATGGTTCGTCCTTGGTATCGCTTTGAAGAGAAGCGAGAAGATGATAACAATCCCGAAATAAAAAACTATATTGGCCGTGGAGACATGACCGCATTTTATCGTTATAAGGAGCATGATTTTTCATTGATGCTGCGACATACTTTAAAAGGTGGAGATGAAAACCGTGGAGCCGTACAGTTCGACTGGTCATTTCCGATCAGTGGGCGTTTGCGTGGTCAATTCCAGCTATTTGATGGCTACGGGGAAAGTTTGATTGATTATAATCACCGTGCCACTTATGTCGGTTTAGGTGTTTCCTTGATGAACTGGTTCTAGGATTCCAACTTTAAACATCTTGGAATGAAAATAAAAAAACCATGCTGCGGCATGGTTTTTTATAGGTGGATTAGCCAATCTGGATTTCTGCAGGTGGATGTTTGAGACGACTCTTTTTTGGAGTCGCAATAAAATAAGCAAGCGTCAGTGGCCCTAGACGACCTGCGAACATTAACAACATCAGAATGATCAAACTGGCCGGTTGTAGCTCCTCTGTCACCCCTCGGGACAAGCCAACGGTACAGGCTGCAGACACAGCTTCAAATAACAGATCCAGAAAATCCTGCTCAGGTTCCAAGATTAATAAGCTCATAAAACCCATCATGATCAGCGCTGCAGTAATACACACGACGGCCAATGCTTTAAACGTAGTTTTTTCAGGAATAGAGTGATTAAACAGCCGGATCTCATCTTCGCGTCTTAAAAAACTGATTACGCTGATGACCACAATAATAAACGTACCGACCTTAATGCCGCCCGCCGTACTTAAGGAACCTCCACCAATAAACATTAGAAATATGGTAACTAGAGTGGATGCATCACTCATTTGTTCCATTGGCAAGCTATGAAAACCTGAAGAGCGGGGAACGGTGGCATGGAACCAGGCATTCACGGCCTGATCGCCCAAACTCATGAGACCTAAGGTCTGTGGATTGGAAGCCTCCAATAGCCAAAGTACGATAAAAGCACTTAGGTTCAGACCCAGAATCGTTGAGAGGATTAGCTTGCTGTTGGTACTCAACTTACGCCAGCGCTTATGTTCTTTGACGTCCATCAGCACCAGAAAACCGATACCGCCAATGATATACAGCATACTGATGGTAAAGGTAATCAGATACTGTCCTGAAAAGCTCATCAAGCTATTTGGAAATAGTGAAAATCCACCATTATTAAAAGCGGAGACGCTATAAAAAGCTGCATAAAATAGTGCATCGCTAAACTGATATTCTTTGAGCCAAGCCAAAGTCAGAATCAGCGTACCGATTGCTTCAAAGAATAGAGAATATAAAAACACGGCTTTAATGGTAAAACTGACTTTTTTCAGGCTAGTTTGTCCAATGGACTCCTGTGCCATGACTTGTTGTTTTAGCCCCAGTTGCGGTGCCAGACTCATCACTGCCAGAATGGCAAAGGTCATAAAACCCAAGCCGCCGCATTGCAACAAAAACATAATCACGATTTGACCAAATACGGTATAGGCTTCACCGACATTCACCACCGATAGCCCGGTAATGGTCACAGCAGAAGTTGCTGTAAAAATCGCCTCCAGCCAGCTGATTTCCCCATGATGTGCAATAGGCAGCATCAGCAGCAGTGAGCCGATCAGAATTAGTCCGAGAAAACCCAAGGCCAGTAAGCTCGGAGGACTGAGGTTAATCGTCCTGTATTGCTTTAAATCAGAACTTTTCATAGATGTTTAAAATATTTAGCAAGACGGCGCAAAGGTTCCAGCAATCCTTCAACCAGTAAAATATCACCTTCCTGAAGAATCTGATTGGCATCTACGTGATATTGCAATGTAGATCCGCGTTTATGTAATAAGGTGGTGATTTCAGGCGCATGCTTCATCAACTGATTCAGTGGCGTACCATGATGATCTGCATGAATTTCAATTTTGACAATGTAATGATCATCTTCAAGCGCCATATAGCGACTAACCATCGGATAGCTTAATGATTGTGCCACCCGAACCCCCATATCTTCTTCAGGATGAATAATTTTTTCGACATTGAGATGGGTCAGAATCATGTGATGGGATTTGGATTTGGCTTTCACCCAGATTTTCTTCACGCCCATATTTTTTAAATGCAATACACACAGAATGCTGGCTTCAATATCCTCTCCAATCGCCACAACAACGGCATCGCAACGCTGAATATTCAGCTCATCCAGTACATGTTCATCGGTTGCATCGGCAATCACGGCATGGGTCAGCTGATCAGAAATGTTTTCTACATATTTTTTATTCAGATCGATTCCGATCACTTCATGCTTCAGACTGATCAGTTGCGTGGCCACGGTCGCACCAAAACTACCAAGCCCAATGACTGCAAATAATGCCATGGATTGTCCTTCGTTATCTTTATGTCATTCGTTATATCCCCTATGGTAATGAGAAGGCGATTCTTCAGCTATAGTTTTTAGGTAAAAATAGTACAAACCTTTGAAGTATTTACGCTTCTTTCATATGAAGTACAGATTGAAAATTTGGACAGTCAGACATAACCTGACGATGTGTATATAAGGTTCCATAGCTGTTTTGGATGATGTATTCGAATTCATGATGATCATCTTTCATGATATTGAGTGTGGCTTGGCGTTTGAGTTGAGGATAAGTTTTTAAATTATCGATTGAGGCACAAGAAAAGCTTTTTACAAAAGCTGAAATTTTAGGATCTAATTTCACTTCTTTATAATGATTTAGAAAAATATAAACAAATTTGGGATACTGGTTGAGTATTTCTGAATGTGCCTCTATACCAGCGATGTTGCTGAGGTTATTTGCGGTTGCATTACTGGGAATATTTTTCATACTTGTTCGAACACGATCTTCTTCTTGATTTAATTTGTATGCTGGATAGCCGTATAAATAGACAAATAAAGTGGTGAGCAAAATAATAATAAAAGTGATATTCATATCTTAAGGTTCTGTTTTTGTAATTATTTTTAATTTTAACAAGATTGGAAATTAATGGATAATTGGTGTTTTCATTCATGATACATTTTTAAATCTGCCTAGAATATCATCCTAAAAAAACCGCCTCGAAAGGCGGTTTATGTTTGAAAGAATTACTTCAAGAAACGTTGATAACCCAGATTATTGGTAATTTCCTGATATGGATAGGTAATGGTTTCGAGAGTTTCGATCAAGCCATCCGGATTCTGTTGTGCATCGGTTGCTTCAAGACCCACCAGAACACGTCCTTCAGCAGCGCCGTGGTTACGGTAGTGGAACAGGGTAATGTTATGGGTTGGGCCAAGACGTTCCAGGAACATCAGTAAAGCGCCAGGACGCTCCGGGAATTCCACGCGGAACAGGCGCTCATTTTCAATATCGGCATGACCACCAATCAGATAACGGATATGCAGTTTGGCCACTTCGTCATCAGACAGATCGTCAACGTCATACTGGAACTTTAAGGTTTCATAAATTTCCTGACGTTCTTTCTCGCCATTTTTCAGACTGATGCCGACAAAGACTTGCGCAGCAGAAGCATCGCTGGCACGGTAGTTAAATTCAGTGATATTACGGCCTTGTAATGCACGGCAGAAACTCAGGAATGAACCTTTCTGTTCCGGAATGGTCACGGCAAAAATCGCTTCTTTGCGTTCACCCAATTCGGTACGTTCAGCGATATAGCGTAAACGGTCGAAGTTCATATTGGCGCCGCAGACAATCGACACCATGTTCTTCCCTTCGATGCCATGTTCAGCCACGTATTTTTTAATACCTGCCAGAGCCATTGCACCAGATGGTTCGACAATGCTACGGCATTCGTCATAAGTGTCTTTAATCGCTGCACAGACTTCATCCGTATTCACCAGCACCACATTCGGTTCAACGATCGGGCCTGAATTGTCCGACTTTTGCAGACGAATCACATCAAATGGTTTTTCACCAATTTGGGCTACCGCCGTGCCATCAGCAAACAAGCCCACAGATGGAAGAATGACACGCTCATTGGCTTCTAAAGCAGCTTTTAAACAGGCAGATTCGTCGTATTCAACTGGAATGACTTTAACGTGTGGTGCGACATCACCTAAATACGCTGCAACACCTGCGATCAGGCCGCCACCGCCCACTGCAACAAACACGTAATCCACATCGCGCCATTGACGCAGAATTTCATTGGCAATCGTGCCTTGGCCAGCAATCACCAGTTCATCATCATAAGGTGGAATGAAGGTCATGCCATCTTCCTGGGCACGTTGAATCGCATATTTATTGGCAACATCAAATGAATCACCATGCAAAACCACTTCGCCACCCAGACGCTTAACAGCCTGCACCTTGATATCCGGCGTGGTTTTAGGCATCACAATAATCGCACGAATACCCAACTTTTTCCCTGACAGTGCCACACCTTGTGCATGGTTGCCCGCTGAAGCAGTAATAACGCCACGTTCCATTTGTGATTTCGGTAATTGACTAATACGGTTATAGGCACCGCGTAGCTTGAATGAAAAAACCGGTTGTAAATCTTCACGTTTAAAGCGGATATTATTATTGAGTCGTTCGCTAATTCGTGGCGCTGCTTCGAGTGGAGTTTCGATTGCAACATCGTAGACCGTTGCTTGTAAAATTTGTCGAACCAAACGAGACAGCATGTTAATTTTCCATCTAACAGTTTAAAATAGGGGCTTATTGTAACAAACCACACGGCTTTGCGGTTTAAAAAAGCTGCAAAAGTCCAAAATAGTTGAGTGAAGCCATGAGTCTATATGCAACCCAAGATGAGAAAAAACAAGCAGCAGCCAAAGCCGCTTTAAAACACTTGCCAAAAGGGGGCATTTTAGGCGTAGGTACAGGCAGTACTGTAAACTTTTTAATTGACTTATTACCTGAGCTGCAATTGGAAGCTGCGGTAGCCAGTTCAGAAGCAACTGCACAGCGCTTGAAAAAACTCGGCATTGAAGTGGTGGATATGAACTCTGTTAGTGGTCTGGATGCTTATGTTGATGGTGCGGACGAAATTGATCGTCATATGCATATGATCAAAGGTGGCGGCGCAGCGCTGACACGCGAAAAGATTGTCGCGTCGATTGCAAAAAAATTCGTGTGTATCGTGGATGATTCAAAATGGGTTGGACAATTAGGGCGTGAGTTCCCGCTTCCTGTAGAAGTGATTCCAATGGCACGTTCTGCAGTTGCGCGTAAAATCGTATTTTTAGGTGGTGATCCAGCTTATCGTGAAGGTGTGGTCACTGACAACGGTAACGTGATTTTAGATGTATATAACCTCAATATTCTGAATGCGCTTGAACTGGAAAAAACCTTAAACGATATTCCGGGCGTGGTGTGTAACGGGATCTTTGCGATTAATAAAGCAGATATCGCCATTGTCGCGACGGATAACGGAATTGAAGAGCGTACTGCGGTTTAATTAAACTTTCTAGAAAAAATCCCTCTAAATCTCCCTGAGCGAAGTTTTAAAACACTGCTTTAAAAACAAGTGCAAGAAGGGAGACTTTTAAAAGCCCCTCTTTGAAAAAAAGGGGTTTGGGGAGATTAAAAAAAACTATAATGACCTTATCCGACCTACCCGAAATTCAAATCACCCGAAATGTCCGTTCAACACGGTTACGTTTGCGTGTCGATGCGACCCAGATTCGTCTGACAGCACCGGTTTTTTGCAGCAAAAAACAGATACAGCATTTTATTGAACAATCTGAAAGCTGGCTGATTAAAACCTGGCAATCCCAGCAGGAAAAAATCGAAAATATTGACCGGACGCTACCGAGTGAGCTGCGGTTATTCAATCTAAAAGCAGCAGTAAAAATTTCTTATAACAGCCAGAAAAACAACTTTATTTTTGATCATGAAGATCTACAGCTTTGGATCAGTGACCGACATCCTGAAGAATATTTAAAAACTTTCGTGATTGCCTACGCAAAAGAACAACTTCCTTCATATTTAAATCTTGTCTCACAGCAATGTCGGTTGCCTTTTAAAAACTGCAGTATTCGACAGCCTAAAACCCGGTGGGGCAGTTGTTCTGCCAAGCATGACATTATGTTGAACAGTGCGCTGGTGTTATTCCCTGAACAAGTCACACGTTATGTTGCTGTTCATGAGCTGGCACATACAAAGCATTTTGATCATAGTCCACATTTTTGGGTAGAAGTTGCCAAGCATGATCAGCATTTCCAGCAGCATCGTAAAGCGCTGAAAAATATGCCGTTGCCATATTGGTGGGGTGCCTAAAAGCATAATTAATAGGTTAAGATTATTTTATTAAAATAGCCTAAGTAATCCAGGCATTTTATCCTCTAAATCGGCCTTATCCTGCGGATCAATTAAAAAACCAGCAAACCCCAGTGAAATGGTTTAGAAAACCTCAACTTCCTGTCATACTAGACATTATAAAGGAAACATTTATTTGAGGTAATCATCGTGATTTCAGTGGGTATTGTGGGTGGTACGGGTTATACAGGCGTTGAACTTTTGCGTCTTTTGCTACGACATCCAGATGTAAATGTAACAGCACTGACATCACGTACTGAAGCAGGTCGTCGTTTAGATGACATGTTCCCGAGCTTGCGTGGGCATACCGATCTTAAATTTTCCGATTTAAGTCTGGATTTATTAAAATCATGCGATGTGGTGTTCTTTGCAACGCCGCATGGTGTCGCAATGAAACATGCCGAAGAGCTGGTTGCTGCAAATACAAAAGTGATCGACCTAGCTGCTGATTTTCGTTTACAAGATCTTGAACAGTTTGAAAAATGGTATGGCATGCAACATGCATGTCCAGAACTGTTAAAAGATTCTGTATACGGTTTATCTGAATTGAATCGTGAAGAGATTAAAAAAGCCAATGTGATCGGGAATCCGGGGTGTTATCCAACCACAGTTCAGTTAGGTCTGGCGCCAGTTTTAAAAGCGGCTGAAGTATTGGTGAAACCTGAAAGCATTATTATCGATGCCAAGTCGGGTGTATCAGGTGCAGGTCGTAAAGCTAGTCTGGGCATGATTTATTCTGAAAATGCCGATAATTTTAAAGCCTATGGTGTAGCGGGTCATCGTCATCACCCTGAAATTGTCGAAGCACTGGAAAATATCTCAGGTCAAAAAAATGTGTTTGATCATATTTTATTTGTACCGCATTTAGTGCCGATGATTCGTGGTATGTTGTCGACCATCTATATCGATTTAACTGAAGCAGGCCAAGCAGCAGATTTACAAGCGCTATATGAGCAGTTCTATGCCAATGAAGCATTTGTGGATGTCATGCCGGCGGGTAGCTCACCAGAAACGCGTTCAGTGCGTGGAGCGAATCAGTTGCGTATTGCCTTGTATAAGCCACAACCAACAAAACTGGTGATCCTGGTTGCACAAGACAATTTGGTAAAAGGCGCAGCAGGTCAGGCTGTGCAAAACATGAACCTGATGTTTGGTTTTGCTGAAGATGCTGGCTTAAATAATATTGGTTTATTACCATAAAAAACGTATTAGAACTTCACACACATTTAGATTTGCATTTAAATGTGTGTCTTGATTAAAGCAAACAAGAGATCAAAATGCCGAATAACGAGTCAAATACGACGCTTCCTCAGGAACCCGATACTAAGAAACCATTCATGAAAGGCAATACGCCCTTAGCCATTGGTGCGGCTGTATTGATCTTAAGCAGTGGCGTACTCGGATATACCGTAGGACATCGTCAGGGTTTGACTGCGGCGGGTTATGATGCAGATGCAGAGCAACTGGTCGATGTGGTACAGACTCAGAAAGCCAGTCTGGAAACACTGAACAAGACGCTGAATACTGCGGTTCAGGAGCGTGATCTGGCTGTCAGTAATGCCAATGATCTGTATCTGGCCATGACCAAGGCACGTGATGAACAGGTGCAGGCCGAAAGTGTGGGAACCATTTATCGCGAGATCTTGCGTCAGCGTGGTGGTCTGGCATTGGCGGTTCAAAACCTGTCGATTAAACCATTACCCGAAAATGCCTTTGAATACCAGATTGATCTGGTTCAGGTCAGTCCAGGCAAAAGCCGTGCCTCAGGTAGTGTGGAATTGCGCCTGATTAAAGGTGCGGAAATTCTGGTGGTGCCACTGGAAGATAAAAACTTTAATTTTGAAAATTATGAGCGACTCACTGGCCGCTGGACCATGCCTAAGGGCTTTAAGCCAGAATTTATTGAAGTGCGTCTTACTGGTGCCAAACCTGTGATTCGTCGTTTTAGTTGGGAACAGGGCAAAGCAGTCGAAAATCAGTCTGCCACCTTGTCCGAAATTCCGAAAACCGAAGCAAATGCAAATTAAGTGTGAAATATAAATCTTATGCCAAGCAATAAACGTCAAATGTGTTTAAGTGATATTAAAAATTCTTTTAATGAGTCTGGAATCGTTGATTGGCATATCAGCCCACGTTTAGCAAATGAACCCTCTGAAGACGGTGATTCTGACCTAGCTGTACAGACTGCACCGCCAGAACTGAAACGTCCACCATTATATGCCGTTGTTTTATTAAATGACGACTATACGCCGATGGAGTTTGTAATTGAAATTTTACAACAATACTTTGCAATGAATCTTGACCAAGCTACACAAGTAATGCTAACTGTACATTATGAAGGAAAGGGTGTAGCTGGGGTTTATCCTCGAGACATTGCGGAGACCAAAGCGAACCAAGTCAATAATTATGCTCGATCACAAGGTCATCCGTTACTTTGCCAAATAGAGCCTAAAGATTAAGGGGGTTACATGCTCAGTCGTCAATTAGAAGTATCACTACGTTTGGCTGTCAGCATGGCTCGTCAAAAGAGACATGAGTTCCTGACCGTAGAACATTTATTGTTAGCCTTGCTTGACAACGATTCTGCCGTGAATGCCCTCAAAGCATGTGGTGCGGACATCATCGTGTTGCGTAAGGAATTAGAAGAGTACGTAGAACAACATACCCCTAAACTTGGTGAAAATAGTGATCAGGCACCACACCCGACAGAAAGCTTCGACCGGATCTTGCAACGCGCGATTTTTCACGTGCAATCAAGCGGTGGCGATCGTACTGTAGAAGGTGCTGATATTCTGGTTGCCATGTATTCTGAGCGTGACTCATTTGCAGTCTATCTGCTTAAACGTCATCAAATTAACCGTCTGACCCTGACTCAGTACCTGTCTCATGGTACGCGTAAAGAAGATGTACAGTCTGAAGAGGAAATCGAAGACCTAGATGGCGAATCAGCGTCTTCAGCGAGTTCAGGTCCACTTGAGCTTTATACCACTAACCTGAATGTTGAAGCACAAAAGGGCAAGACCGATCCACTGATTGGTCGTGAAAAAGAAATCGAGCGTGCCGCACAAATTCTTTGCCGCCGTCGTAAAAACAACCCGCTGCTTGTCGGGGATCCAGGTGTCGGTAAAACCTCAATTGCTGAAGGTCTGGCCTGGTTGATCGTGAATGGTAAAGCGCCAAAACCGCTGGAAAATGCTGAAATTTTCAGTCTGGACATTGGTGCTTTGGTGGCAGGAACCAAATACCGCGGTGATTTTGAAAAACGCTTGAAACAGCTTTTAAATGCGCTGAAAAAGAAACCTGAAGCAGTGCTGTTTATTGATGAAATTCATATGATTATTGGTGCAGGCTCGAGTATGGGTAGCACCATGGATGCATCGAATCTGATCAAGCCGGCTTTAGCCAATGGTACTTTACGCTGCATCGGTTCAACCACTTTCCAGGAATACCGTCAGGTCTTTGAGAAAGATCATGCTTTGTCACGCCGTTTCCAGAAAATTGATGTGAATGAACCCTCTATTTCAGAAACCATTGATATTCTACGTGGTCTGAAATCGAAATTTGAAGATTTCCATCATGTGGAATATGACGATCAAGCTTTGGTGTCTGCGGTAGAACTTTCTGCGAAATTTATCAACGACCGTTTCTTGCCAGATAAGGCGATTGATGTCATTGATGAAGCCGGTGCTCAGCGCCGTCTCAAAGCTGAACAAGATGACAGTTTGATCACCGTGGAAAATATTGAAGACATCGTCTCTAAAATTGCGCGTATTCCACCAAAAACTGTCTCGAAAGATGACAAGAGCGTGCTGGAAAATCTTGAGCGAGATCTGAAACGTGTGGTCTTTGGTCAGGATGAAGCCATTGAGGCCTTGGCATCTGCAATTAAACTGTCACGTGCCGGTTTGAAGTCTCCAGATAAGCCTGTAGGCAGTTTTGTCTTTGCAGGTCCAACTGGTGTCGGTAAAACTGAAGTGACAAAGCAGCTGGCGAAACAGATGGGTGTAGAACTGGTTCGTTTCGATATGTCCGAGTACATGGAACGCCATGCGGTGTCTCGTTTAATCGGTGCACCTCCGGGCTATGTCGGTTTTGATCAGGGTGGCTTGCTTACCGATGCGATTCACAAAAATCCGCATTGTGTGCTCTTACTAGACGAGATCGAAAAAGCGCATCCAGATGTGTTTAACCTGTTATTGCAGATCATGGATCATGGTTCATTGACTGATAACAATGGGCGTAAATCTGATTTCCGTAACGTGGTCTTGGTACTCACCACCAATATTGGGGCTGAAAGTATTTCGCGTGTCAGCATTGGTTTTATGGAACAGGACAATAGTAACGATAATCAGGAAGCGATGAAGAAAGCCTTCTCGCCAGAATTCCGTAACCGTCTCGACGGTGTGATTCAGTTCAAGGCATTGCCAAGCAGCATTATTGAAAATGTTGTAGATAAATTCCTGACTGAACTTCAAGCACAACTGGATGACAAAAAAGTCATGCTGGAAGTGGATCAAAGCGCACGTGAATGGATGTCAGAACATGGCTATGACCGTTTAATGGGCGCACGTCCAATGCAACGTCTGATTCAGGAACACCTGAAAAAACCGCTTGCTGAGATGATCCTGTTTGGTGAACTGGCTGAAAATGGCGGCAATGTTGCAGTATCGGTGAAAAAAGAAAATGGTAAAGCGGTTGGCTTAAAACTTGAGGTTTTTGAAGACCAGACTGCTGAACCAGCCTAATTAACAAGAAAGATCAAACCCGTGCTTGCACGGGTTTTTTCATGTGTTCATGTTTCAAATCATTAAATTCATTCATACAGTTCAATAAATAAATTATGGATATTCAAGTTACCAAGCTGTTCACGACATTTTTACTGTTTTTAGTCACGGCATTGATGGAAATCTTAGGCTGTTATTTTCCCTACCTGATTTTAAATCAGGGCAGAAGCCACTGGTTGTGGATTCCGACAGCTCTGGCTTTGGTAGCTTTTGTCTGGCTGTTAACCTTACATCCAGCTGCTTCAGGACGGATCTATGCCGCTTATGGTGGTATCTATATTTTTTCAGCACTGATTTGGTTGCGCTTCGTTGATCAAGTGACTTTATCGCGTTGGGATCTGCTTGGTGGCATGGTGGTGATACTGGGTGCACTGATTATTATTTTGCAGCCGCAAGGTCTGGTGCGTTAGCAGGATATAATAACAAACCTTATCAAAAAAGGTAGCTAGAGCTACCTTTTTTTGTTTTTGGATTTTTTAATTTCAAATCAAACTTGATGTCTTATTTAGTTAGATTATTTTAATTTGCAATCTTTCTGGGAAATATCAGTTTTATAGGTTTGTGTCTGCGAGTTCAGGCTGAGTTCAACCTTGTAAGGGTTCTCAATCTGATAGCGATGTTCAAAGAAAATTTCACAATTATTAAGCAGATTATTACGAATGACTTTCATCACTTCTTTGCGCCCCAGGTCTTTTTCAAACTGGCTAAAATCGGGCGTGATGATCATGCCTTTCAGTGTGGTTTTATTGGCACTTAACTGTAATTGTTCAATAATCGTATTTTGATCAATCTGCAACGGTAAAGTTCTGGAATCTTCTGCACTGATCACTGCGAGTAATTCATTCAGTTCAGTTTTTTTCTGAATTTTAAATTTGCTGTCAATAATATTTTTTTCTTGAAGATATTGGTCAAATTCAGAAGCATGCACCGGTAAGGCAGCACTGCTAAAACCAGTCAAGAGTGCCAAAGCCCAATATTTTTTTTGCATTGTATAAAATCACTTTTTATTCCATTTCAACAATGATTATAAGAGCTGAGACAAAAAAAGCACCAGAGATTGGTGCTTAATTTGTGAAGATTCATCTTAAAAAATTAGTCTTTTTTCAGATTTTCATTAATCAGAAATTCAACCAAGGCTTTTTGCGCGTGCAGGCGATTTTCCGCTTCATCCCAAACCACAGCATTTTTATGGTCAAGCAGATTTTCTGAAATCTCTTCGCCACGATGTGCAGGCAAGCAGTGCATAAACAAGCAATCCGGATGTGCAAGATCCATCAGACGTTCATTCACCTGATAATCTGCAAAGGCTTTTTCACGGATCTTTTGTTCTTCTTCCTGGCCCATGCTTGCCCAAACGTCAGTCACGATCAGATCAGCATTCACCGCTGCATCTTCAGCAGAAGGAACCAGTTCCACACAATGGGCAAATTCAGACAGGAATTTTTCTTGTGGCTCATAGCCTTTTGGCGCTGCAATTTTCAGATTAAAGCCCCACATATGTGCAGCTTCAATATAAGAGTTACACATATTGTTGCCATCACCAATCCAGGCAACAGTTTTACCTTCGATTGAGCCACGTTGCTCTACATAGGTCTGCATGTCAGCAAGTAACTGGCAAGGGTGGTGGTCATCAGTCAACGCATTAATCACTGGAACTTTTGAATAAGATGCAAAACGCTCCACGATATCATGGCCGAAAGTACGGATCATCACAATATCCAGCATGCTTGAAATCACACGTGCAGAATCTTCAATCGGTTCACCACGACCTAACTGGGTATCGCGTGAAGACAGGAAAATCGCGCTACCACCAAATTGGCTCATGCCAGCTTCAAACGAAACACGCGTACGGGTACTGGATTTTTCAAAAATCATGCCCATCACTTTACCAACAAATGGTTGGAACACTTCATTGTTATGCTGTTTGCGCTTAAGCTCAATTGCGCGTTGCAAAATCTGGTTAAGTTCTAAAGTTGATAAATCGCGTAAGGTGAGAAAGTGACGGAGAGCCATTCGTTACTCCACAATAATTGCCGAAAAACTCGATCAACAATCAGTTGTTGGTTAGTTTAAGAAAAAATACGGAATCGGCTAATATACTATAAGCAATGAAAAATGCAAAAAAACTAGACTTTTTGATGACCGTCTAAAAAGCGATCCACACAATAACTGATGTATTTGTCGATTTCCTGATCATCTTCCTGTACCGGAATTCCCATCAGAATACGCCATTCCAGATTGCGCAAAATACCAAAATACAGCTGCGCCGAATATTGTGGATTTTCGCAATGCAATAAACCTTGCGCATCTGCCTGTTCTAAAGCCGTGGCAATGGCACTTTGCACATGCACCGGGCCTCGCTCATGAATATGCTGAGCAAGTTCAGGATTACGCTGGCTTTGTTCCAGCACCAGACGCATAAAGGCCGAGTTTTCCGGTTGCATAATCTGGTGATAAAAATTAAGCAACGTGTGTACTAAATAACTACGAAAATCCAGTGCCATCAGTTCGATCGGAATACTGATATCTTCAAAAAACTTGATACGACGATAATCGCAGATGGCTTTAAACAAGCCTTCTTTATTGCCAAAGTATTTATAAATAGAGGCTTTAGAGCCACCGGCATGCTGGACGATATCATCCAGAGACATAGCATCATAACCCCGTTCCAGAAATAGCTCGGTTGCACTGATCAGCAGCGCAATACAACGCTCATGACCACGTTTGGTCTGTGGCAGATCTTTGGCGAGCGGTTCTAGGGCGAGGTCTTGCATAGGAGATAGTACATCAACATGTCAATAGAGATTGAAACGCCATCATAGCAAATATATGCACATATTTCATAATTGCGCCGGATAAGTGCAGTATTTGCTGGATTAGGTAAAGCAAAACTTAAAAATTTGACTAAAGTTTTAGAGTATTTGTTCTATCAGGTTATGGAATGAGCAAGCCAAATGAGTATACTCGAATTTCAATAATTATAGCCAAGACTGTGGAAAAGGAAGATGACAGAACAAATGTCTGCAGGTTTAAGATTTAGACAAGCGCTTGAAGTCGAGAAACCATTGCAAATTATGGGCACAGTAAATGCCTATGCTGCCATGATGGCCAAACAGGTCGGTTATAAAGCCATTTATTTATCAGGTGCGGGTGTCGCGAATTATTCTTATGGTTTGCCTGATCTGGGCATGACCAGCCTGGATAATGTTCTTGAAGATGTACGCCGGATCACTGAACGTGTGGATACACCTTTACTGGTCGATATCGATACCGGTTGGGGCGGTGCATTAAATATTGCCCGTACGATCAAGCAGATGATTGCAGCAGGAGCCGCCGCGGTTCATATTGAAGATCAGGTGGCACAGAAGCGTTGTGGTCACCGTCCAAATAAAGAAATCGTATCGCAGCAGGAAATGGTCGATCGTATCAAAGCGGCTGTAGATGCGAAAACCGATTCAAACTTTGTGGTGATGGCACGTACCGATGCGCTACAAAAAGAAGGCTTGCAAGCAGTGATTGATCGTGCTTCTGCCTGTGTTGAAGCGGGTGCAGATGCGATCTTTGCTGAGGCGATGACCGATATCACCATGTACCGTACAGTGTGTGATGCGGTCGGTGTGCCAGTCTTGGCAAATATTACCGAATTTGGTGATACACCGTATTATACGGTTGATGAACTGGCGGAGCAGGGCATTGGCATGGTGCTGTATCCGTTATCAGCGACACGTGCAATGCAAAAAGCCGCACTTGAAGTGATGCGTTCAGTACGCGAACATGGTACTCAGGTAAATGTGCTGGATATTATGCAACAACGAAAAGAACTCTACGAATTTTTAGATTATCACAGCTTCGAAGACACATTAGATAAACTGTTTAAACAGGAGAATTAAAAAAATGGCTGAAGGAAAAGTACTCACTGGCGCAGGATTGCGCGGACAAGTGGCAGGTAAAACCTCACTTTCAACAGTAGGCAAAAGTGGCGCAGGTCTGACCTATCGCGGCTATGACGTGCAGGATCTGGCTGAACATTGCCAGTTTGAAGAAGTCGCTTATCTGATTTTCTTCGGAGAATTGCCGACAGCAGAGCAATTGGCTGCCTACAAAGCCAAACTGAAATCCTTGCGCACTTTACCTCAGGCATTAAAAGAAGTCCTTGAGCGTATTCCAGCCGATTCACACCCAATGGATGTGATGCGTACTGGCGTTTCCATGCTGGGCAATCTTGAAACTGAGCAGTCTTTTGAGCAGCAACAGGATATCGCAGACCGCATTTTGGCAACTTTGCCGGCAATCATTTGTTACTGGTATCGTTATAGTCATGACGGCGTACGTATTGAAGAAAATACTGACGATGATTCGATTGGTGCACAGTTCCTGCATCTTCTGCATGGTGAAAAACCAAATGAGCTACATGAACAGGTAATGAATGTTTCCTTGATTCTGTATGCAGAGCATGAATTCAATGCTTCGACTTTTACAGCTCGTGTGTGCGCGTCAACGCTGTCAGATATGCATTCCTGTATTACCGGTGCAATCGGTTCCTTGCGTGGCCCTCTACATGGCGGTGCCAACGAAGCTGCGATGGACATGATCGAAAACTGGAAGTCGCCTGAAGAAGCTGAACGTGAAATGCTGGGCATGCTGGAACGTAAAGAAAAAATCATGGGCTTCGGTCATGCGATCTATAAGGATAATGATCCGCGTAATGGCATTATTAAAGTCTGGTCGGAGCGTTTGGCTAAAGATGTCGGTGATACGGTACTTTATCCAGTCTCTGTACGCTGTGAAGAAGTCATGTGGCGTGAAAAGAAATTATTCTGTAATGCGGATTTCTTCCATGCTTCGGCTTATCATTTCATGGGCATTCCAACCAAGCTGTTTACCCCGATTTTTGTCATGTCGCGTGTGACAGGCTGGGCAGCACATGTGATGGAACAGCGCGCAGATAACCGTATTATCCGTCCAAGCGCGGACTATACCGGTCCAGAACTACGTAAAGTAGTGCCAATCGCTGAGCGTTCTACAGCGGCTTGATCCGTAAATATCTTAGAATAAAAATAAGGTCTCAATTGAGACCTTATTTTTTTATCGGTTGTTATCGACTTAACAGTGCCGGATCTTCAATGCTATAACCTGTTTCAAAAGGAATACCCAGATACTTTACTATTACCAAAGTTTTATTCTGTCTCGGAACTTTATAGGCTTGGCTAATTTTCAAGCCTTGCTGATAACTGACTGCTTGCTGAACCGGGCTTTTTTGTAAGCCGGATTTCACTTGATATTGATAGATCCATTTTGGCACTTTTTCATTCGGATCATGCCAGGCAGGCGCGCTACCTTTCGTTGTCTTTAACACCTTAAGCTGTGGCTTTGATTTTTGAATCGGATTTAATGGAACTAAACGTTTTTTGATTTTGGCAATATCCTGATCAAACTTGCGACTGTCTTGATCATAATCGATGCGCTTGGTTTTAGGATTGATATATAAGGAATTGACCTGAACCAGTTGGTTTGGTTTTTGGGATTTAAAATTATAATAATACAGTTGAGGCAAGCGTCCACGACCATCAAGATAATGACGCATGATATAAAGCTTCTGTTCTTTGACTTCATAGCCTAGAACTTCAATATTTTGTGGACCGCCTACGGTAGCGAAAGCGAGAGTGGGCAAGCTCAGAGGGAGCAGAAGCAGTGCGGTTTTAATATTCATGGTCATTCCACCCTCAAAAAAAATAGATTGGCATCTGATCATGCCAATCTATCTTAAAATACGGTAGAAATAATGAAGCTTATTTAGGCTACATAGTAACTCTGAAAGCTTAGCTGTTATTCAGCAGATTGATCATGTCATGTGCAACTACAGCGGACAGTTTGTTGAGGCGTTCAAGTGGCGAGCCTTTGAGATAATACTGAAACTGATGGATTTGCGTGCCATCATTAATGGCCACAAAAAATGTTCCTTCCGGTTTCTCTGGTGTCGTGCTACCACCTGGTTTAAGCAATCCTGTACAGGCAATAATCCAGTCAGCATCACGGAACATTTTTTTACCTGCTTCCGCCAGAGCAACCGTCACCGGCATAGACTCCGCAGTATGACTATTGATCAGATTTTTGGAAATGCCCAATACTGAAGTCTTGACACTTACATCGTAGCAGATCAAACCACCAATCAAAATTTCGGCACCTTCTCCTTTACAGATGGAGAACTGGCTACTGAGATATCCAGAACTTGCGCTTTCGATAAAGGCGATTTTTATGTTTTTCTCTTCGAGTAAGCCGCAACAGGTTTTTATCATAGTCTCTATATTTTCTTTGTGGGAGTGATTTTAGATCAATTTAGACAGATTTTTTCTGTCGATCAACTCCAAGTATATTTATATTTTTATGAAAGTTAAAATTTTTTTCATAGATTAGTGTAATTTCATGTTGATCTGATCGCAAAATCTGAGTGGTTAAAGCTTGGGCTATTTTCAAAAATAGAGGTTTCTTCTCAGGCTGAACAGTGGTAAAAATAAAAATAAAGTGCTTAGTGAAAGTAGGGTGTTGGAATGAAAACCACAGTAAAATATGTAGTCTTAAAAAGTCTTGACTATCAATTGGGTACACCATTATTTCAGGAAGAAATTGACGCTGATGGTCAATATTTTGATCAGATACCAAGCACGATTTCTTATCAGAATTTGCAGTTCAAAGTGAAAAGCAAAGAGCTTAAACGTTTGCATCTGGCCGAAGAGCAGGAAGATACTCAAACGATTATCGTCAAAGTAGTCAATATCTAATAAAAACTGAATAGAATAAGCCTCTTTTAAAGAGGCTTATTCATTATAAATAGATTAATAAATATAATTACAAACAATGATTTGACCTAAGTTAATACCAAATTAATAGCTAAAAATATTTAACTTAAAGTCAAGATAAATTCGAAACAGCTTAAGTGTTATTGGTGAGGTCATGTTAAGTATCGTATTTCCTCACAGTTATGAATATTCAGAAAGAATTGGATTTTTAATATTTTATTTAATCTTTTAAAAATATAGAAGATTTAAATTAATTTTTATATATTGATAAATATCAATAGTATAGTTATTAAGTGGTTCTATTTAATAACGCTTTTTAAATTTTATTAAAAATTTTCATATATATGAAATAGGACTTAAGTTATTCCTTTTATTGGATAATAAATTTTTGACCTATAAAATCTTTCATTATGTTTCTGTTGCATTATATCAGGTAATTTATGTTGCGCATTAATCTCCACTTCAAGTACTTATCTTACTATTTTTTACATTGAATTAATCTGTAACAGGTTAAAGGTTGGCGAAATCTGAAAAATGCGTAGAGTAGATATTAAGTCGAAACCTATCGGCTTTTAATTTAAAGCAAATAGTAAGGAATACCACCATGGCTAATAATCAACAGCAAGACCAACAGAAACAGCAACAACAGCAACAGCAAAATCAAGATCAGCAGCGTCAACAAAACAACCAGCAAAACCCAAATCAGCAACAAAATAACCAGCAACAACAACAGCCGCAGGGTGGTCAACACAACCAGCAACAGCGCGACCAGCAGCAACAAAACCAGCAAGGCCAACAGCAACAACAGCCACAGCAAAACAGTAACCAGCAACAACAACGTTCACGTAATCAACAAGATCAGTGAAAGCCACAGCGTTAATCTTTTTTAAGATATATGCTCTTCATAAAAAACCGCCTGATTCAGGCGGTTTTTTTTATATTTCATTGCACGATTAGACTAAGTATTTATTAACACTGAATATTGGCTTTTAGCTTGTAGAAATTCAAGGCATTGTCTAGGTCTGTGAGCAACTCTTTTTCTGTATATTCCTTGGGTGCAAGTTTTAGCAGAGCAGGCATGTAGTTATTTTTATATTCTTTAGGATATTGTTCACACAGGATGCGTGTTCTTTCTTCCAGACTAATTGTTGAAGAGTCGAGTTTGTCCAGATAAGCACTGAGTTGATTATCTGACTGTTCAAACTGCGCTTTAATGTTTGCATCAGCCTCGGCTAAACTCTCTGCTTGATGTTTTTGGCAGCCGCTTATTGCCAGACTCATCAATAAAGTAATTAGTATGCGATTTTTCATACTGCCAAAATATTGTTATTGCTCATATGAAAAATTATAGAGAGAAATGACTAAAAAGAAAGCAATGATCTATAAACTTTATGAAACATTGAACTGAACCGTACCGGGTTTGTCGGAGAGTCAATATTCTGAGAGACTATCCCGATGACAAAATTAAAATATACCCCTGAAATCAGAGAAAGAGCGGTTCAATTATTGATTGAATCTGAAAAAGATTATCCATCGAATTGGGCTGCAATCACAGCAATTGCGCCTAAGATTGGTTGTACTCCTGAAACACTTCGTGCCTGGCATCAAAAGCATTTAGATCAGCAAA